>JAFYDO010000315.1 GCA_017544745.1 Treponema sp.
AAGAAAATAACTCCACCAACCATAGGGATATAAATCTGGAACAGCGGCATAAGAACAAAGAAGCCCGCAATAAGTACAATTACTGCAATACCGCCTACAGCATTCTTAACCGAAGAAGAGGCTTTGTTCAAAATAAGGGCCAGCAGCAGGAATACAACGAGCGAAACAAAAAGTCCGATATACCATGGATAAGGTGTAATAAAGTTCTGAGTCAAAACAGTATTCATAATATTTGCGTGAATCAAAACGTTTATATACTGCTTAGAGAACGGATTGGCACCAATATCGGTTGTAGAGGTTGCAGTCTGACCAAAAATTACATATTTGCCTTCCAAAAGCTCTTTATATTCTGCAAAACGCTGCAGATAATCAGAAATATTCATTGCAAGGGCATCAAAAGGCTCCTGCAAGGACTCCAGAAAGTCTGCATCGTTATAAATAGAGTCAGGGTTTTGAGTTACAAAATCCAGAATAGACTCAAAATATCCGCTGTTAGCAAAACGGTATACTTCATCAAAGAACTGGGAGCGATATCCAAAATAATCGTCATAATCTTCCTGGATAAGTCCGTTATAAGCGTTTCCATTATCATCATATCCATCGCAAAGATAAAGCAGCTCTTCCTTATAAGCCTTTACCTGGTTGTAAAAGTCAATAATTGCAGCTAAATCTTCGTAATATGGCAGCGGCATGCCTTCGTTATCAAAAATAACCGGAAGATTATTTGTTTCGTCAGAATCTCCGTCGTTTCCAAAAAGAATATTAAGATTATTGATGATTGATTCTTCAAGTCTGTCCAAAATGAGCAGTGGATAAACATAAACTATATTACAGCCATAAAGTTCTTTTGTCTGGCCCTTGTTGGAAAGAGCATCCTCATGCTGAAAGTTTATGAGCATGTTTCCGTGTTCATCAAGCGGAATCTTTATGTCATGCGGCTCGGTGTCACCCGGGAAAACCGCATCCTTAAGAATAATTGCATTTTTTGTACGCTCAAAGTTCCTTATTTCAAGAATATCCATCAAAGGACCAAAAGAAAGCTGTCCTATATATTTACCGTCATATTCATAAAAAAGTTCGTTTCTGCGGCGAATACCGTCTGAATCTACAAAAGAGTTTGTATAACCAACGCCTTTTGCATGCCTCATCAAAAGGTCCAGTGCCGAAGTAAAGCCCTTTTCTTCATCTGGGTAACTTTCGTTAAAGTTATAATCGTTGTCACGGCTTATATAATGGTTTTTATCATCAATTTGTGATAAAAGCATGTTGTTGCGTATAAAATTAACATCATCATCTGTAATTGAAGTAATTCCAAGGTTACAGAGGTTTACAGTAAGGTAGGTGTTTCCAAAAAATTGAATAGCACGCGCAAAATAGTCATCATTATCAAAAGCAATATTGTTTTCTACGTAGGAATATAAATCATCATAAAGCGGGAAAATATAATCCTGAATGCTGGAATCTGCAAGGTCGCGTGCATCTGCAACAGAATATCCCTGCTCCAGCGCTGTAGGAATAGACTGCATAAGGTCTACAGTCCATTGTTCGGTTTCTGCAATTTTATTATTGATGTTTCCAATTGCGTTTGAAGCTACTGATTTTCCGGAAGGTGAAATATACTCAATATCGAATATTCCTGCAGCAACATTAAGCTCTTTTAATCTGATGAGCACATCTGCAAGAATATCACGAGTCCACGGCCATTCACCAAGGTTGTTGATATCGTCATCGTTAATACCAACAACCATAATTTTGTCATCAAAGGCAGGATCCTTGGTAAGGTGCAGCATTCCGTCATAAAGACGGAAATCCAGTTTTTCAAATACGTTAAAAATACAAAGGATAGAAATGATAAGGGCAAGAATTACACTAAAGCTTATATTGATTAATAAACCATTTTTGCCTTTATTTACTTTGTTTTCTTTTTTCTCAGGATTTTTCATAAATACATTATAACAGATTTTTCTATATAATGCTATTTATTCTTTTAAATAATCAAGTGCAAGCTTTGCAGCAAGCTGTTCTGCGTCTTTTTTAGTTTTTCCTTTAGCAGGGCCAAAAACCTTGTCTCCAAGCTTAACCTGAACTTCAAATAGCTGGGCATGTGCAGGTCCTGTTTTTGCTATAAGCTCATAAACCGGAGTTTTCTTTGTCTTTTTTTGATACAATTCCTGCAGCTGGGTCTTAAAATCCTTAATTCCGTCTGTCACAGTCTGTTTGATTTCTGGAATTATAAATTCTAAAACATATTTTTCTGCGTTTTTATAGCCGGAATCAAGATAATAAGCTCCAATTACAGCTTCCATACAATCTGCAAGAATAGCCGGTTTAGTGCGGCCACCGGTTGCTTCCTCGCCTTTTCCAAGAACAAGCAGCTTGTCTATGCCAAATTCCAGTGCGCGTGGAGCAAGTGCCTTTTCGGAAACAACAGCGGACTTTATTTTTGCAAGGTCTCCCTCGGGATTTTCAAAATTATTATACAGATAGGCTGCAGTTACCATTCCAAGCACGGAATCTCCAAGAAATTCAAGGCGTTCGTTGTTATGAATGTGCTTTTTTTCGTTGGTAATACTGCGATGGTGAAAAGCCTGGTCCAAAAGCTCCAGGTCCTTAAAGCGGATTTTTACTTTTTTGCAGAAGGCGTTCAGGGCCTCTTTACGTTTTTTTTCCATACAAGTTCGGGATGACATAAAAAAAAGTACAAGCTCAACACTTGTACTTTCTTTATAAGACTTACTGTCTTTTAATTATTTGTCTAATTCAGACTTGATGAAGTCGTATGCATCACGAACTGTTTCAAACTCATTTGCTTTTTCG
>JAFYDO010000316.1 GCA_017544745.1 Treponema sp.
ATTTGTGAATCAGATTGGATATGACATCCAGAAAACTAAATTTGCTTATGCTACCGGGCTCAATGGCGGAGAGGAGTTTGAAGTTTGCTCGCAGAACGACGGAACCGCTGTTTTTACGGGGCATGCCGGACAGCCCGTTACTGACCGTGTTGCAGGAGAACCTGTCTGCTGCCTGAATTTTTCGGATTTTAAGACTCCGGGGACTTTTTTTATTCGCGTAACTACCAGCGACGGCAAAACTGCTCAAAGTGAACCGGTTCATATTGGCCAGGGCCTTTATAACGACATATATTATTCAATCCTCAATTATTTTTATCTTTCGCGCTGTGGTCAGGATACTCAGAACGAACAGGCAGGGGAGTGGGGACATCCGGCTTGTCATGACACCCCTGCTGTAATTTATGGCACCGACATTAAAAAAGAAGTAAACGGTGGCTGGCATGATGCCGGAGACTACGGCCGTTACATTGTTGCTGCTTCCAAGGCTGTAATGGATATTCTCATGGCTTATGAAGCTGGCAGCACCTCTTGTCATTGCGAGCGTAGCGCGGCAATCCCTTTTGACATTCTTGCCGAAGCCCGCTTTGAACTTGAATGGATGCTCAAAATGCAGAGAACCGACGGCGGAGTTTTTCATAAGGTTTCGTGTTATCATTTCTGCGGCTTTATAAATCCTCAGGACGAAAAGGATGAACTTGTAATCTCTCCTGTTTCGAGTACCGCTACTGCCGACTTTGCAGGCTGTCTTGCTTTTGCATCGGATTTTTATAAGGACAGTGACCCTGCTTTTGCAAAATCGCTCATGGATGCTGCCCTCAAAGCCTGGAATTATCTGGAAACTCACGATGAAGAACTGTTTAAAAATCCTCCCGAAATTACAACCGGCGGATACGGAGACTGGTCCAGTGCCGACGAGCGCTATTTTGCCTGTGCAGCACTCTTTTTGCGTACAGGCGATCAGGCCTATGTTACAAAAGCAATGGAGCTGCGTTCCAGCGTAATAGATAAACCCGATAATCCTGATTTTCCATGGATCAACAAATGGCAAGAAGGCTTTGGCTGGGGAATGGTTGCCGGTTACGGAACAGAGCTTTTTCTGCGCGCAAAAGATAAAATCCAGGACAAGGCTGTTGTTCAAACCCTGCAGGATTCCATGCTCAAGAGTGCAGACAGGCTCTTAGACCGCGTAAACAATGCCTCCTTTGGAACAAGTCTGGACAAGGTTCACTGGGGAAGCTCGGGTCATGTATGCGACAATGCACATACTCTGCTGCTTGCCTTTGATCTTACTGGTCGCAGTGACTATTACGAAGCTGCCAAAAAACAGCTTGATTATGTACTTGGCTGTAATCCAAATAATGTGTGCTATGTAACAGGTTTTGGTGCAAATACAGTAAAGTATCCGCATCATAGGCCGTCTGCAACACTTGGTAAGGCAATGCCTGGAATGCTGAGCGGTGGTCCTTGCGAAGGACTTTACGATGCCTGTGCCAAAGATAATCTTGGTCCAAAAAATCTTCCGCCGCTGCGCTGTTTTATAGATAATCAGGACAGTTACAGCACCAACGAAATTGCCATTTATTGGAATTCAACACTTGTATATGTTGCGTCAAAATTGAAAATCGTTTAGCATAATCCTTATAGGAGAAAATTATGCTAGAACTAAAAAACGTAACCAAGTCTTACAACAAAAATACTGTTAAGGCTGTTGACTCACTTACCATGACCGTAAACAACGGAGAAATCTTTGGCTTTTTAGGACCAAACGGGGCTGGTAAAACAACTTCAATCAGAATGCTTACAGGTATTCTCCAGCCGGATGAAGGTGAGCTTCTTCTTGACGGCATTTCTATTAAGGAACGTCCCATTGCTGCAAAGCGCACTTTTGCCTTTGTTCCTGATAACCCAGAAACTTTTTCACGCCTCAAGGCAATTGAATATCTTGATTTTATAAGCGATGTATATAAGGTTCCTGCAGACCAGAAAAAACAGCGCATCGAAACTTACTGCGCAAAGTTTGGTCTTTTGGAAAATCTTAACAGCCGCATTTCTTCCTTTAGCCACGGTATGAAGCAGAAGCTCTTCCTTATTGCAAGTCTTATTACAGATCCTAACAACTGGATTTTGGACGAACCTATGGTTGGTCTTGACCCGGAAGCAGCTTTTACAATTAAGGAAATAATGCGCGAACGTGCCGCAGCCGGTAAAACTGTTTTCTTTTCTACACACGTAATGGAAGTTGCCGAAAAGCTCTGCGACAGAGTTGGAATTATCAAAAAGGGAAAGATTGTATTTATTGGAACAATAGAAGAGCTTCAGCAGCAGCATGGTACTGCCGGTCAGTCGCTCGAAGACATATTCCTTAAGCTTGTTTCGGAGGAATAAAATGAAAAATCAGATGCTTTGGCCTCTCTTTAAGATTTTTTCCTCCAATTCCTTTTCTTTTGGAATGTTCCTGGAAAATTTTAAAAAGGGTATAAAGGGAATTCTCAAAAATCTTTTGTACATAGCCCTTATAATTTATTTTATTGTTGTTGCAGGCGGAATGTTTATCCTTGTGATGACCAGAATCGGTAACGGTCTTGTTAATAGCGGGGATATAGAAAAAATGCCTGTGTTTATTATGTTTGCAGCGCTCGCAGCAGTTATGTTCTTTGGCTTTATTGCCGCCGCTACAAACTATTACACCGGTTCGGGAGAAGAACAGTTCCTTTCCATGCCGCTTAATCCTGTAGAGATTTTCGGGGCTAAGGTTGCGGTAACTGCTGTTTCGGATCTTATTCTTGGTGCTGCCATCATGCTGGTTGGCGGAATCATTTACGGAATAAAGGCCGGACTTGTTACACACCCACTTTTTTATGTGGGATTGTTGATCACTATTCTTACGGTAGAAGCAATTGCTGTATTTGTTATTTACGCCCTGCTTCTTCTGTTTTTGAATCTTATTCCAAAGCTCCGTAACCGTTCAGTTCTTACAAGTCTTGCTACAGTTCTTCTGCTTTGTTTTGTATTTGCTTACAGTATTTTTTCTTCAAGACTTTCCATGCTCATGGATCAGGAAGACGTAAGCACCGCAGCGTTTGTTCAGCTCATCCGTTTGTGGTCTCAAAAGGCTCCGGCTCTCATGTTCTTTGCAGATGCAATGAGCGGAAAAATTGTTCCTATCCTTGTAATGGCAGCAATTTTTGCAGTAATTGTATTTGCGTTTATTCCACTTGCAGCACCTCTTTACATCCGCTCGCTCAACGGCTTTTCTGATGTTAAAACTAAAAAGATTACAAAGGAAAAGGCACAGGATGTACTCAACAAGGAGCTCAAAACAAATTCTGTTTTCCATACTTTGCTTGTACGTGATGTAAGAACTGTATTCCGAGAGCCATCCTTCTTTGGCAACGGTCCTCTTATGATTATTCTTGTTCCGGTAATGTTCCTCATCTCGTTTGCAGTAAGCTTTGCAGCAGCCAAGGGTTCTGGAATTGCAGAAGTCCGCTCTATGATGATTGCTATGTTTACAGAAAACATGACCCCGGAACGCCTGGAAACAGTAAAATATATTTTTACCGTAATTATTGCAGGTATCTGTATCTTTATGGGTAACTGTGCAAATATTGCTTCTACCTCGTTCTCTCGCGAAGGAAAAGCAATTTACGACCTTAAAGCAATGCCAATTGAACCGGATACAATTGTTCTTGTAAAGTTCTGGCATGCTTTGATTTACTGTCTTGCTTCTATAGTAATAATCTTTTTGTTCTTCTTTGGGCTTGTAAAGTTTCTTTATATTCCGTTTACTGCGGGAGACATTTTCTCTATGACACTCAAGTATTCTTTACTTACAATACTTACTTCGTTTGTCCTGATTTTTATAGAGATGTTTATTGATACAGTAAATCCAAAGCTCCAGTGGGAAAATCCTACTGCTGCCTTTAAGCAGAACATGAACGCTGTAGTTTCTACGTTTATTGTTATGGGCTTTATTGCGCTTATGGTTTTACTTATCTTTGTGCTGCCAAAGAACAATATTGGTTTTCTTATTGTTGCCGCAATTATGCTTGTTATAGCAGCACCTCTTGGTGTTCTGTACTTTAAGTATGCGGTAAAAAAGATTCCAAAGATGTAGCCAGGATTTTGGTGTATGAATAAAAGACGGCTGTATCCGGTAATTGCTGCTTTTTGTATTTTGTTGTGCAGCTCAAGTTTTATCTTTGCCCAGCAGGGCGTAATGTCCGGAGCTGGAAAACTGCGTGTAACTCAGACCGAGTGGTTTGATATTATCTATGCAGAAAAAAACTCTGTAACTGCACAAATCCTTTACGAAAAAGCAGATGATATTTACCGTGAACTGGCCGCCACCTATGGCATTGAACCGTACTTCCGTATTCCGGTAGTAATTACCTCTACAGTAGAACAGTTTAATGCCTACCAGACAAATACACCTTATGCGGCTATTGTGCTTTATGATACGGCAGTAATTTCTGACCTTGCAGTTTTTTCGCAGACTATTGCTTCTACCTTTACCCACGAGCTTACTCACGCGCTTACCTATAACCACAAAAGCAAATTATTCCGTTCTCTTGCAAAGATTTTTGGAGACGGATTTGCAGGCTATTATCTTAGCGTTACAAAGGGTATGGCAGAAGGCGCTACTGTTTCCTACGAAAGCTCATCCGGTGAAGGACGCTTAAACGATTCTTATACCCTGCAGATGCTTCGTCAGGCAAAAATAGAAGACAAGTTTCCTTCATATTCAGATGTAAAGGGTGCCGCAGATACATATCCTGCAAATTCCTTCTATTATTTTAACGGGGCTTTTGCTCAGTATTTGCAGCAAAACTACGGAATGGATAAATATGCCCAGTTCTGGTATCGCTGCGTCAATGTAAAAAATATTACAGCCGCAGGTGCATTTAAAAAAACTTACGGAATAAAGCTCAATAAGGCCTGGTCCGATTTTAAAGATGCTCTTGAAGTTCCCGAGATTAAAGGTGCAGATCCTGTAGCGCTCGGCCAGGCTTTAGATTTTTTTGAACCGCAATCAAAAAACTTTTCTCTTAAAAACAACGCAGGTTCTCTATATTCAGATCTTTGTATAAGCAGTAAAGGAATCTACTATATAGACAGTACTCATAGCTCGGTTTATTTTGTCTCTTCTTCCCAGCTGGGCGAGGGTGGGGTAATAAAACCAAAAAAGCTTTTCCGCCATGACTATATTGAGTCGCTTAAGGTTTCGGCCGATGGACGCTTTGCAGCAGTTGGTTATTATTCAACAATGTCAACCAATGTAAAGCACGGAGGTGGCATTTACGATTTACAGAACAAAACCTGGTTTACAATTCCCAAGACTAATATTGTTTCGCCGTCGGTAATCATGCATGACGGACAGTATTATCTGGTAATGCAAAATTACGAGCCTCAAAAATATAGTATTGTTGTAAAAAAAATTCTGCTGGATAAAAAGATTAAGGGGCTAGAGAATTATGCATGTCTGGACTTTGCTCCCGAAGAAATTCCTGTTGATTTTACAGACCTTGGAGACGGACGCTTTGCTTTTATAAAAAAAGCAGCAATGGATTATTATCTATGTGTTACAGATGCATCTCTTTGTGAAATTACAGAATATGCTGCTCCGGTCAGCGGTATTAAATATCACAGTCTTTCTGCGTTTGACGGTTTCCTTGCTTTTTCCTGGGCAACAAAGGACACTCTTCCAAGGCTGGGTTTCCTTAATACAGATAACGGGCAGTTCAGCCTTTGTGCCCAAAATATTTCGGGCGGCATTTATAATCCTGTTGTATTTGATACTTCCACTGTTGTTTATATTTCGCAGTTTTACCGCCAGAACCGAATCCTGCAACTTCAAAAAGATTCCCAACAGTTTGAACAGTATGAGGTTGTGGCAGAAAACACCGGCACGGATCCCGACCCAACTGAACTTGCAGAACTTTCTTCGCAATCTCCAGTAAACCTTCCGTACAAGCCGTTTAATCCTTTTATGTACGTCACCCGCGGACTTTTGCTTCCGGTTTCAACTGCCAGCTCAAATAATTTTATGAATTACGGTTCGCAGGGGTCTTACATGACACCGTTTGGATTTACTTATATTACGTCTCTTCCTTGGACTGCAGGTCTTACAACTCTTACAGGCGGCTACGGTATAAAGACTAAATCTGCAGTATTAGGTTTTGACTATCAGGGTGGGGCAGGAACTTCCATTATAAGCTACGACCTTTCTTCAAATGTAGAACTGGACCGCTTTGGCTTTAAACAGGTTGGCGCAGCTGCCACTGTTTCTTCAAGCTTTGACTTTGGAACACGCAACGCTGTATTGTTCTCGCTTTATGGTCAGGCAGATTACGGACGACTTTCGTACACCAATTCAACTGGTAAGGTTGTAAACGACAATAAGGATGTATATTTTAAAAATTACGAATCCTTTGTTGCTACCTATTCAAATGTGGTTTCAAGCGGTCCAGGAACTTTTGAACGTACCGGCTTTAATTTTTCTGCAGGCGTAGTTCATAGCGGTGCTATAAAGGTAAAACCTCAGAATACAACCCTTCTTAATGTTTATGATTTTGTAATGGGCGTAGATTTTTATGTTCCGCACCTTATACCAATCCGCTGTATAGACAATTTTACCTATAATCTTCCTGTAAAGATAAGGGCAAATCTGTTTCCTATGAATGGAAGCGGTTATTCTGCAGCTTCTGCAAGTGCACAAGCCCTTTTGTTTGGATATGACATTCAGCGTGCAATTCCGGGTGTTTCTGCCCTGTACATAAATGATGTTGAAGTTTCAATAAAGTATACCGGCGGTACAGATTTTACCCAAACCGCCGATTACGAAAAAAACTGGCATATTGCCTATCTTGATGAGTATATAAAACAGGCTGCAGAGGGCAAATTCAAATAC
>JAFYDO010000317.1 GCA_017544745.1 Treponema sp.
ATGAACAACTTTATTTTCTTGGGACCACCGGGAGCTGGAAAGGGCTCGCTTGCTGTAAAGGTTGCAGAAGACTACAAGATCCCACACATTTCTACTGGAGACATTTTCCGTGCTAACATTAAGGCACAGACTCCGCTTGGAGTAAAGGTTAAGGCTATTATTGATTCTGGTTCGCTGGTAAGTGATGAGCTTACTTTTGAACTTGTAAAGGACCGCCTTGCTCAGGATGACTGCAAGAACGGATATATTCTTGACGGATTCCCTCGCACAATTCCTCAGGCAGAAATGCTCGAAGGTCTTGTTAGCGATGTAAAGGTTGTAAACTTTGAGATTCAGGATGAAATTGTTATCCGCCGTCTTTCTACACGCCGTGTATGTAAGGCTTGTGGTGCAAACTTTAACGTGCTTACACTCCCACCAAAAGTAGAAGGAATCTGCGACAAGTGTGGCGGAGAGCTCTACCAGCGCGATGATGACAAGCAGGAATCTATCATGCACCGTATGGACGTATACCGCGAGCAGACAGAACCGCTCATCAACTTCTACAAGAACAAGGGTAAGATTACCGACCTGGATGCATCTATTGAGACAGATGTGCTCCTAGGTAAGTTTAAAGAGATTTTCCCTCTTTAATCTCCACTTATCTGTATGTCAAACTTGAGTTTGAACTCTTTGGAACGGAGATATTTTTCGAACCGGAGCGAAGACTCAAGTTTGTATTTTGAAAACTTTCCTACCACCGGCGTTAAGCCAAAATCCAAAACACAATAAAAACTATCGTTTAAGTAACAGTTACCGAATGTCTCATAAAAACGTTCCAGGTGTCTAAGATCCGGGAGTTTTACTGTTGCAGTATCATATTCCAGGGCAATGTCATAACCACCGTAAAGGGCTACTCGTGGAAAGTACAGGCGCCAGAATCCATTTTGGATTTCCATTCCAAAAAACAGAATCTGTGCATAAGCGTCTACTGCTTTTCCGTTTGTGTAAAACAGTTCTGCGTGAACCGAAGTTGGCAGACACAAAATCATGTTGTTGTAATTCTGTACCGGCATTAAAAACGGAATCTCTCCTGTTGCAAACATGCCCGTATAAATCTGGAACGGATTAAGCTTTCCCCACTCCCACGAAGCGGTTGCTTTTATACCGGTTTCTATTCCAAGCTTTTTCATTGGCGACATGCCGTACTTATGAATATTGGAATACTGGAGTGCGGTAGAAGACTGCCACATTCTGTAGGATTTTGAAAAAGAAGGCCAGCCTGTAAGGTTTGGAAAAAGCTCTGTCTGAGTAATATCCCAGTAGGTTGTAGAGCTTATAAACGAAACCGAAACATCAAAGTAAAGTCTGCGGAAGGTCATTGCAAGAGGCAGGCTGAACATGATGTCTGAAAAAGCCTTAAAGGTATATTCACCGTCTTCGTTAAAACTAAAAACACCTGCAACAGTTGCGTCTGCGGGTGTAGATGTATTTTTAAAATACACACCGAATACTGCGTCCTTGCTAAGTTCAATTTTGCGGGCCTTCTGCTCCTTTTGTGTTTTGACGCTGGCATTATAGTTTTTGATAAAATCAAGAGGAACAAAGCCCTTGGCTGCCGAAATTAAAAGCTCGTTGTTGGTAAAAGGATCTGACTGAGTTTCGAATGTAACACCAAGTCCAGGGCCTGTTTTAACTCCATCCTGCAGCGTAATGTCGCGGACCGGCATAAAGGCTTTCCAGGAGCCTTTGCGCATGTATTTCCATGGAGAGTATTTTTCAAATTCAAAGGTAACATTCTGTTCCTGTGAGCCGTAATCTGGCTGGGTATAATACTGTGGAATGTCTGCTGAATAAGAAATAACTGCTTCTTCGAGCGCAATGTCATTCAGGTTTATGTAACGGATCTGCGAATAATTATAGCGCTGCGAAGAATAATACAGATTACAGTTGAACATGACACCGCTGCTCATGCCACCGTAATAATCTGTAGAGGTAATGAGCGAGCGGGACGGAATTGAATTTGCATCAAAAAAGAGCCAGCCCGTGCGGACCAAAGACGGCTGGTTTTGAAGTACAAAATCAAACAAAAGACAATAAGAGCTTCCGCGGTCGCTGCGCTTGCCAGACACTTCTACGTAATCTGCATAGCGAAGGTTCCGGATTTTTAAAACCTCTGGAACTACAGAAACTGCTTCGTTAGAGATTCTGTAAACATCTTCGTCATTATCCTTGTCGCTAAAAAGTCCGCCGTAACGTTCTCCGTCTGGAATTATATCTGAAACAAAAATTGACCATTCGTTGTTGCGGCAGATAAGACATGCAAAATGATTTGGTCCAAGTGCAACCGGTGTATAAGGGGTTACTGCTGCTTCAAAGCTGCGCGAATAAATAACCTGGGACTGAGAATCCTTGTAGCCCAAAAGGCTGTTCATTTCTTCGCATTCATAGACTACAAGACAGGAATAACCGTCGTCTACATAGTTACCTATTACACCATAATGTCCGTTATTAAGCGTTACAATTGCACCGTCGCGCATATCATATTTTTCTGAAAGAAATTTGCGCTGTTTAAGATCGTAGATGCGTACAACATCGTGTTCAAATTTCTGGCGGATTCCACCCTGCACATGAGAAACTGCAAGGAATCTTCCGCATGGAGAAACTGTAAGGTTTGTAATTCCGTTTGCAAGAAAAAGAAGCTGGCGCTGACTTTCGTAATCATAAAAGCCTGAGATGTCTACTTCTTCCTTGAGCTCGTCGTACCAAACAAGCCCGTAGTTTGTGCTTACAATATATTTATAGTTTGAATCGTAATCGGTTTTTAAGAGGGTTTTTACATTCTGTTCGTCCTGTACTATTTCCTGGGGAAGCGGAATTGCATCAATAAATTCCAGCCAGGTGTCGCTAAGAGCCATTCCGTATACTGACTCAAAGATTCCGTTTTCCAGATGGAACAGATTGAGCTTGCCGCATTCCTGCCAGTACTCACCAAATTTTTCTATTCCCCACTTTTGCTGGATGTAAGCATAAAAAGCAGCAGCGGCTATAAAGTCAAGATTGGTACCTGGGTAAATATCATAAGCCCCGGAAACCTGCAGCAGTGATGGAAACTTATTTTCTGTTTTGGCCTGCATCAAAAGCTGGAGGTTCCAGTTGTCGTATAAAAGACCCGAAAGACTTTTTTCGTCCAGGGCATAAACGGCACCTTCCAAAAATGAATATGGTACATTAAAAAGTCCTACCGGCTGAAAACTGTCTCCAAGAAAATGCTGGGCCACAAAGTTCATGGCAGGACTGCGCACCGACTGACTTACGGCACGCCCTACTTCGTGATAAAACAAATCTACAATTCCGTTGGCATAAGAAGCGGTTTCTATGCTGCCAATTGCATCAAAGACTACAATGCGGTTATACGGAGAAGCGGTGTATTTTACATAAAGCGTATCTGAATCCGGGGAAATTACAACGATGGTCCTAAAGTCTGCGGTACAGCCAAAGTTCTGCTTGGCTTTAAGATAAAGCTCATCTGCCTGACTGGCAAGCAGCATAGCGGTCTGAGAATTTTCGTTTGGAAAAAGAAAATCAAAATACTGTGTAGAAAGAACATTGACCGTGCGTGGTCTTGCCATTTCTCCGGCAAAGAGGAATTTTGCAGAGAACAAAAAGAGAACAATTAAAGCGCATACTGTTTTCTTTTTTATGGCAAAACCGTGCATTTTATGACTGAATTAAATCTCTGAAAACTTCTCCAGAACTTTCTTAAAGATTGCAAGACCTTCGTTTATTTCTTTATCTGTAATATTAAGCGGAGGCAGGAATCTTACTACATCGGTTCCGGCGGTTGTAACGCAAAGTCCATTTTCCAGACAGCAGATTTTTATGTCGAGTGGCTTTATGGATTTGTCGATTTTTACTCCAATCATAAGGCCCTTGCCGCGGATATCCTTTACGAGCGGGATGTTCCAGCTGCTTATTGTTCCGCGGATATAATCTCCTGCATGGTTTACTCTGTCCAGAAAGTTTAAGTCGCTTACTGTTTCTGCAACTACACAACCGGCTGCACAGGCAAGAGGGTTTCCTGCAAAGGTTGACTGATGGTCTCCTGCTTCGAAAACATTGGCTGCCTTGCCGCGGAAGAGACAGGCTCCCATTGGAATACCACCTGCAATTCCTTTTGCAAGAGTTACTACTTCGGGCTCAAAGCCAAGAGCATCGCTTGCAAGGAAGGTTCCTGTTCTGCCTATACCGGTCTGAACTTCGTCTGCCATTACAATTGCACCTGCATCGCGAGCGGCTTTTGCAGCTGCGTTTATCCAGTCCTTATCCAGAAGGTTTACACCGCCTTCTCCCTGAATACATTCTACAAAGAGTGCGGCTGTTGTATCGTCAAAAGCAGTTTTTATATCATCATAGTTGTTTGCGCGGATTGTCTTAAAACCCTGCGGATACGGAGCAAAGCATTCAGGATGAAAAACCTCCTGACCTGTTGCAGTAAGAGTTGCAAGGGTTCTTCCGTGGAAGGAATTTTCAAGAGTTACAATTGTCTTGCGTTTGGCGCCGCCGTTGAGCTGTCCGTATTTGCGTGCAAGCTTGATTGCGGCTTCGTTTGCTTCGGCACCGGAGTTTCCAAAGTAGCCTTTTTCAAAGCCTGTGATTGCCAAAAGCTCATCTGCAAAAACAAGACCAATGTCGCTAAGGTAGTAGTTTGAAATATGGATTTGACGCTTTGCCTGCTGTGAGATTGCTTTAACAAGAGGTTTGTAAGAATGTCCAAGACAGTTAACGCCAATACCTGCAATAAAATCGATATAGCGCTTGCCGTTTACATCCCATAAAACTGAGCCCTTACCCTTTGTAAAGGTAACATCGAATGAACCGTAGTTGTTTAAAATTTTCTTTTCCATATTTCACCTCTGTGGGTGATTATGGCATTTTTTGATTTACTCTGCAAGAGACATCCACTG
>JAFYDO010000318.1 GCA_017544745.1 Treponema sp.
ATGCAGGCGCTGTATACCGACGCCCAGCTGCGTGCCCTGCAAAACCAGATTAATCCGCACTTTTTGTTTAATACGCTCAACACCGGAGCCCAGCTTGCTATGATGGAAAATGCAGATAAAACCTGCTACTTTATTGAACAGGTTGCAGACTTTTTTCGCTACAATATACAGCAGCAGAGCCGCACCGTTTCGATTGACGAAGAGCTTGGATTGGTAGATAATTTTGTATATATCATGAAGGTTCGTTTTGGAAACCGTCTGGATTTTACCAAGGAAATTCCCGATGGAACTTTTCCACAGCAGATTCCTTCCATGACACTCCAGCCCCTTGTAGAAAACTGTATAAAGCACGGTCTTAAAAACACAAAGGGCAAGGTTCACCTTAAGCTTGAGCTTGAAGAAAAATATATTGTAATAAGTGTGAGCGACAACGGAGAAGGGATGAACGATAAAACACGAGAGGCCGTTTTCCAGGCAGTTGCAGACGGTACGACAAGACTTGCGCCCGAGGTTCTGGACGACAATTCCACTCATAACGGCACAGGTCTTATAAGTGTTTTCCTTAGACTCCAGCTCCAGTTCCACCGCTCAGATCTTTTTGATATAACTGCCGGAGATAACGGTGAAGGAACTAAATTTATAATCAGGATTCCAATTCATGTTTAAGATTTTAGTAACCGACGACGAACAGATTGTAATAGATTCTCTTTCCTTTATTATCAACAAAAATTTTGCTGATGAAGCCAAGGTGTTTACAGCACTTTCCGGAACAGAAGCAATAGAAACTGTAATGAAGGAAGACATAGACATTCTGTTTATGGATATAAACATGCCGGGTCTTAGCGGACTGGAAACCGTAAGCGTAATCACAAAGCTCAAGCCTAATATTGTTTTTGTAATTCTGAGCGCCTTTGACCAGTTCCAGTATGCACAGAAGGCAATTGATCTTGGTGCCTATAAATATATTACAAAGCCTGTAAACCGTAATGTAGTAATAGAAACTATACGCGGAGCCATGCAGCTTGTTCAGGAAAAACAGGGCAAGCTTACCGCAGACGCAGAGCTTCACAAAAAGCTTGATATGGTCTCTCCGATGATTGAGAACGACTTTATCTATGCCTGTATTTTTAACAATGACAAGTCTACAGGTCTTGCTTCTTACCTTGATTATTTTAATCTTTCGGAAAATCCCTGGGTCTTCTGCTGCTTTGAATTTCCAAACATAAATTCCGATAACCAGTACAGCACCTACTTAAAGGTTCACGAGCTTTTGAATCAGGAGCACCGCTGTCTTGTAAGCAGTTTTATGATGAACCGCATTGTTGTGTTCTATCCTATATTTTCCGAAAATCCTGATTATACAGAGATCCAGCAGCAGATTAAAAAGATTTATTCTTCGCTGTGCTACAATATAACTGCGGGAATAAGAACCGGTGTAAGTACAATCTTTAGCGATAAAACCCAGCTGCAGGCTTCTTATGCAGAATCACTTTCGGCACTCAATAAGGTAGAAAGTTCCGGCGGGCTTCTTTTTGCGGCAGATTCACAGGAAAAACCGGAAACTTCGGTTCATAAATCAAACTCAATAGAATTTAAAACTCAGATTATGAACAAGCTTGCTGCCGGAGATACCAACGGTGTAAAATCCTTCCTGGAGCTTTTTACCTCGGAATTAATTTCGGGCGGACTTGAGCTTGATAAAATCAAAAATGCTTTTTTTGAACTCATAGTTACTGCCAACAACACTGCAAAAGAAACAAACAAAAGCTTTACGAGCCAGACCTTTGACAACGCCTTTGCAACCCTTAGCTCAGAAAATGATATTACACTTATAAAGCAATTTGCGCAGAAATTTCTTATGGAATGTACTGCAGCGGTAACAAGCATAAAAAAATCGGAAGAAAATCCTATTATCAAAAAGGTTTGTGCTTACGTAGACGAAAATCTTGCACAGGATATTTCGCTGGAAAGTGCCGCAGACTTTGTACAGGTAAGTTCATTCTATCTGAGCAAGCTTTTTAAGGAAGAAAAGGGCGAAACCTTTATCAACTTTGTTTCAGACAAGCGCCTGGAAAAATCACGAGAGCTTTTGGAGACAACAAACTGTTCTATAAAAGAGATTACGGCGCAGGTAGGCTACAACGACCAGAATTACTACAGCCGAATTTTTAAAAGCAAATACGGAATATCTCCAAAGGAATACCGCAAAGCCAACGAAGGAGGCACCGAAAAATGAAAAAACTCGTTGTGGCAGCAGTGTTGATTGCACTCACCTTTACTTCCTGCCAGAAAAAAGACAATACTACAAATGTAAAACAGCCTTCCCCTACCCCTGCAAACAATATAACAATTGGCTTTTCTATAGACACTCTTGCAATAGAACGATGGCAGCGCGATATGGACGTATTTATCAATAAGGTAAAAGAACTTGGTGCCGAAGTAATTGTTCAGAATGCGGGTAACAGCCTGGAAGAACAGAACAGACAGCTTATGTACCTGATGGAGAGAACCGATGCCATAGTTGTACTTCCAAAAGAAGCCTCTTCTATTACAGAAAGCGTACAGAAAATCAAAGCAAAGGGCATTCCTGTTATTTCTTATGACCGACTCGCCCTTAATGCAGACATAGACCTTTATTTGACTATAGACAGCGAAAAGGTTGGTGAATACATGGCCTCCCATATGCTGCGCCATACCGACGGAAAAAACTGGTACTGTATTCTTGGTCCCGAAGAAGATTACAACATGACCCTTATATATGAAGGAATTAAGCGAATTGTCCGTGACGGGCCTGTAAAAATAAACCATGTATTCCACACAGAAAACTGGAACTATGACCTTTCTTACCAGGAAATGGTGCGCATCTTAAAGAGCGATGTTTTTCCGGATGCAATTATCTGCGGTAACGATGCAGTTGCAGCAAGTGTAATTCAGGCTATAAACCGCTACTACCCGGATACACACATTCCGGTTTGCGGACAGGATGCAGATATTCTTGCGTGTCAGTACATTGTACAGGGCAAGCAGGATTTTACTATATATAAGCCTATTATCCGCCTTGCAGAGCTTGCCGCTGAATGTGCAGTTGCCATGGCAAAGGGAGAACCACTTCCAGTTGAAAATATTCGCACCAGCAAGCTAAACAACGGCTATGCAGACATAGAAACCGTATGGCTGGAACCGGAATATGTTAACAAATACAATCTGGATAAGGTTGTTATAGAGTCGGGCTTCCACTCCGCAGCGTCTATTTATAAAGATTAGCACAATTCTTACAACAAAAAATTCTAGAAATTCCAGATCAAATTCTAAGCAAATTCTCATCAAAAATAAGAAAATACCAAGAATTTTTAGAAATTCTGTGAATTTATATTGACTTCATACCCTATAATGCCTAAGTAGAAAGGTCGTCGACCTTAAATAATAAAAAATGAGGAGTTTTTACAAATGAAAAAAATTGTAGCAATTCTTTTGGCAGTTGCAACATTGACAACTGCAGCTTTCGCAGCATCAAAGTCAAAGGGTAAAGTAGGTATCTCTATGCCTACAAAAGACTTGCAGCGCTGGAACCAGGATGGTAACAACATGTATGGTGACTTCGTTAAGGCTGGTTATACAGTAGACCTTCAGTATGCTGCTAATGATATCCCAACACAGATATCACAGATCGAAAACATGATTACAGGAAAATGTAAAGTTCTCGTAATCGCTGCTATCGATGGTTCTTCACTTTCTAACGTTCTTGCAACAGCAAAGAAGAAGAAGATTCAGGTTATTGCATATGACCGTC
>JAFYDO010000319.1 GCA_017544745.1 Treponema sp.
CGGGATAAAGGCTTTGCAATTGAAGGTTCAAACAATAACGGGTACACGCTTGCAGGAGGACAGACTACCGATGTGCTTTCGCAGGCGGGGATTCAATATACGCTTGAGCAGAATTTTCCGGAGTTTGCGCACAGTCATATTGAATGCTTTGAGACTATTGATTCCACAAACACTTATGCAAAAAAGCTTGTAGCACAGGATAGTTCAAAATATCATCAGGCAATTATTGCAGCAGAAACTCAGACTGCAGGGCGTGGACGTATTGGAAGAAGCTTTGAGTCTCCTGCAGGAACAGGCGTTTACTTTTCTTTAATAGTTACTCCCAAAGGTGGAATTACACAACCCGCTGTTATTACTGCTTCGGCAGCTGTTGCAGTTTGCAGAGCAATAAAAAAACTTTATAGAGTGCAGCCGGCCATTAAATGGATAAACGATATTTATGTTCAAAATGACGGCGCACTAAAAAAGGCTGTTGGCATTCTTACAGAAGGCATTACAAATTTTGAAACCGGCCAGATTGAAAGTGCAGTAATTGGAATTGGCGTAAATATTAAGCCATCGGATAAAATCAAAAAAAGCGAGGCAAAGGATATAGCGGGATTTATAACTCTTGCACCACAAATTGATGACAATCTGCAGCAAACCGAAGCTCCTTCACGCGCACGTTTTATTTCAGAAATTGCAGGACAGGTTTTTAAAATTTTGGATGAGCCTGTAAAAAAAGTTATGGCAGAATACAAAAGCCTTATGTTCCTTATTGGAAAAAGACTTACTATTTATCCATTAATCGGAGATAATAAAACAGCATACAACGCAACAGCAGTAGACCTTGATAAAAACGCAGGGCTTATTGTTAAGCTCCCGAATGGGACAAAAAAGACACTAAGCTCCGGCGAGGTCACACTTCACAATTCTTAAATTAGAGAGGAAAAAAAATGGCACAATTTTCAGTTCACTTTTATTCAAACACACTCCGCAGAAGCACAACCTTCCAGATGGTTATTCCAAACGACAGAAGGTCAGACAGCTTCCCTCCTACTCCACAGCAGCTTGCAATTCACAAGGAAATGAAAACCTTATTCATTCTGCACGGCTACACTGGAGATGCAGGCAACTGGGTTCCTGAATGGCTCTGCGAAAAATATAACTTTGCGCTGGTAATTCCAAGCGGAGAAAATTCGTTCTGGCTGGATCAGGAGGCAACAGGCCATCAGTTTGCAACCTTTGTCGGTGTTGAACTTGTAGACTATGTACGCCGCACCTTTAATCTTGCCAAGACTCCAGATGATACCTTTGTAATGGGATTTTCTATGGGCGGCTTTGGTGCGCTTCATACAGCTTTCCAGTTCCCGGATGTATTTGGAAAAACCGCAGCGCTTTCGTCTGCCCTTATTCATCACGAGGTTGCACAGATGAAGCCCGAAGGTGGTCTTGATGGAAAAGGCGGAAACGATGTTGCAAACTATGCCTACTACCGCGAAGTTTTTGGTGAGCCATCAAAGCTTTTGGAAAGTGATTCTAATCCTGAATATCTGGTTAAAAAGATTCTTGCAGGTACACTCAAAACAGTAAGCGGTGCGCCTGCAAAAATGCCTGAGATTTATATGGCCTGCGGAACCGAAGATTTTCTTCTGGAACCAAACCGTGCCTTCCACCGCTTTCTGGAGGAACATGGCGTAAAGCATACCTACCTCGAAAGCAAGGGTATTCACGACATGAACTTCTGGCAGGAGTATGCAGTTAAATTTGCTCCGATGATGTTTGGCGAATAAGACAGGCACGCGCCATGCTGTATGCCTGTTTCATTCCTACAGAGAAAAAAACAGGCAGCAGCACTATATATTTTTTTACAGAATTTTTTCCTGCCCTTATGCGCCAGGCCTGCTCCGTCTGTCTCCAGATTTTTGAAACGAGTGGTATAAAACATACAAAAAGCGAAAGTGTATGTGTTACAGCATTTACTCCAAAAACTTCAAAGCCCTGTCTTAACTCAAGAGATGTAGAGGTCCTTAAAAATATTGATGTCAGCTGCATCATACACAAAAGCTTTGAAAGCATGTAAAGCGTTTCTATCCACGAGCCCGTGGCGCCGCCAACCAGCAGCGTTATCAACTTTACCACCCCAAGCATGAGCGCATAAAAAAACACAACCTTAAGATCGCTATATATTTCTCGCAAAGTAAAATGCAGGGCCAGCGCCACCACCAGCTGCAGCACAATCATTCCAAAACTGAACCACACCGGCAGCATAAAAATGAGTACGCTAAGAACAGGTACTATAAGTATTTTTACAATTGCAGGGCACCTGTGTAAAAGAGAATTTCCCGGCTTATAGGAAAAGGCAAAAACCTGCTGCTTCATTTTACCAGACAAGCTCCCCGACATTTTTATATTTAACTAAAGGATTTCGAATATTCCACTGTTCAAGGTTCTGTGCCAAGCCCTCTTCTGGCGTGCCGTCAAAAACCTTTTGCCCTCGGAACAGAACAACAAAATGATCTGCAAGACCAAGACATTTTTCTGTTTCGTGCGTAAGGATGATTACGGTTTTTCCGTCTAGTTTGAGACTGCTTACAAGCTCGTTTACCTGGCGCACTCCGCTGTAATCCAGGTTAGCGTAGGGTTCATCCAAAATAATGAGCGGGAGGTTCATGGCAAGCATACAGGCAACCGCAAGACGACGTTTTTCGCCACCGGATAAAAAGCGTGCAGGATAATCGGCTTTTTGTGTAAGGCCTGTTTTTTGGAGAGCCTGCTGCACCGCCTGCTGCACCTGCTCTTTTTTCCAACCAAGATTTTTTGGTCCAAAGGCAATATCTTCGGCAGGAGTTTCTCCAAGAATCTGAGTTTCTGCTTCCTGAAAAACCATACCCGCACGACCGGAGCATTCAACAGTTCCATAGTCAGCTTCTGTAAGCCCACAGACAATGGACATAAGAAGACTTTTTCCCGAACCATTTTCTCCGCTTATAACAGTGCAGCTACCCTGCTCTATGCTTAGACTTACATCCTGAAGGGCAGCCTTAGTTCCGGACACCAGACAAAAAGATTTTGAAATATGTTTAATCTCTAGCGCTATCATTGTCATCCCGAACTTGTTTTGGGATCCCCCTTTCGCTGTAAAGATACTGTGCCACAACCGGACGCAGCTTGAGTGCAACCGGAACAGCAACAACAATTTTTAAGATGTCGCCCGGAATAAATGGAAGAACACAGGCCGCCATGGTATAGGCAAAAGCAGTTTTATCTGCAGGCACCTTACCGGCGGCTCCTGCCCAATAAGCAAATCTTATTACACCGGGAATATAAAGAATTATCATTCCTGCAAGAATACCAAGAGTAAGGCGAACAACTCGACCTGCAGTAACTTTTTTTTCGGCAAGGTCCGGCTTACCACAGATAAGACCGGTAATCAAAGCTCCAAGCAAATATCCCGGAAGAAATCCGCCGGTAGGTCCAAGCCAGACTGCAAGGCCACTTGTTCCTCCGGAATAAACCGGGAGCCCGATAAGTCCTGCCAGAAGAAAAATAGCCGTTGGTGCAGCTCCAATAAAACCTCCAAGCAAAGCGCCTGTAAGAATACACAAAACGTTTTGCAAAACGATTGGCACAGGTCCCAGCGGAATTTTTATAAAGCAGCCAACACAAATAATAGCAGCAAAAAGTGCAACAAAAGAAAGAAAAAATACTGTCCTGTTTTTCATGAGGACAGTTTATCAAAACAAAACAATATTGTAAACCTAAAATTATAACAAGGTTTACAATTGTATTCTGATTGTATTTTAATTGACAATTTAGCAATCTGCAGTTTACAATTATTTTAGTTCTAAAAGTTAGGAGAAAAGAATGAATCGAAAACCTTTTATCACAGGAATTCTTACAGCACTTGTCATACTTTTTTCTTTGACCGTTTCTGCATGCATGGGAGGACTTGCGGCAGATAAAGATGTATATTATTCGATCAATTATGAATCTGAACACGGGACCGTTCCAAAAAATAAAAAGGTTCTTTCGGGAACAATTTTAAAAGCCCAGGATCTTCCACCCCTAACCGCCGAAGACTATAAATTTGAGGGCTGGTATATTGATGACGATAAGATTACCGCAGGCTCAGCTTATAAAGTAACCACAGACATAACCCTCAAAGCAAAATGGGAAATATGTAATATTCATCTTACAGCAACACCGGGTGAACAAGGAATTATTCTTTCCTGGAGTAATTTACCGGAAGGTACAACAAGCTTATCAATTACCTGTTATGAAGCTGGCCAGCATTTTTCATTTATACACACCTATGATTTCTACACTAAAGATTTTGAAAATCAAACTCTTTTTGACCGTTTTGTTACTCCGGGAACTTCCTATGATTATAAAATCTTTGCAATTGACGGCCAATCCGATTTTATAAACACAACGGCAATCGGAGGTATAGGCGGGATGGATATAATTTCGTTACCGACTGCTGTATATGATAGTCAGAATAAAACTTTAAACTATTCGGCGCCAGGAGAATTCAGATATCAGGATTTTTCGATAATTAGAGATTCGTATTTTGAAATTGATTATTTAGGTTCAGATTACACTGCATATGCTTTTAAAATTCATGATACAACAACTTCGTCTAATCTTTCGAGGTTAAAACCAGATACTTATACTCTGTCAGAATGGGCTTATGTAAATATTACTACAAAAGATTATTTTTATATGGAAAAGACAGCTGTACCTGCCAATGACAACAACATGCCGCACACAATTGTAATTGAATAATTGTATGCGGCATTGCTATTTAAATATCCTTGAGCTCGTCCTGGCTGATTGTGTGGATGCCGTTGCTTTCCAAGATGCTTTCTGTCTTAGGAATGTCGGTGCAGCGGATAATCATACAGGCGCTGTTGGTTTTGCGGCCGGTAAAACCGTACATATATTCTACGTTGCGACCGTTGGATGCGAGCAGCTTTAAGATTTTATTAAGGCTGCCTGATTCGTCTGGAATCTCAATTGCAATTACGCCGGTTGTTTTTACAATGTAGTCGTTTGCTTTTAAGATTTCTTCGGCCTTTGCACAGTCATCGGTGATGATGCGGGCAATTCCAAAGTCGCTTGTATCTGCAAGAGCAATGGCCCTCATATTGATGTTATTTTTTGCAAGTACTTCTGTAAGCTGCGAAAGTGATTCCGGTTTGTTTTCCAAAAAAATTGAAATCTGATTTACTGTCATAATATTTTTCCTCCTGTTTTAGTCGTGCAGCTTGCGTGTGTCAATTACGCGTTTTGCCTTACCTTCGCTGCGTGCAATACTCTTTGGTGCTACTAATTTTACTTTAGCTTTTATCTGAAGTACAGACAAAAGTGCCGATTCAAGCGATTTTTCCTGCTTGCTGATTTCTGATACAACATCGCTGAACTTTTCTGGTATCATTTCTACTAAGATTTCGAAAGTATCTGTATTGTTTTCGCGTCCAACGTGAATCTCGTAGTTTGGTGGATATCCGTTCTGGAGCAGAACTCCTTCTATCTGGCTTGGGAATACATTTACACCACGGATGATGAGCATGTCGTCTGTACGTCCCATTGGCTTACTCATGCGAACGAATGTACGTCCACAGCCACAAGGTGTGCGGTTCAATACACCAATATCCTTTGTACGGAAGCGCATAAGCGGGAAGGCTTTTTTTGTAATTGCAGTAAATACAAGCTCGCCCTTTTCTCCGTCCGGCAGGCGCTTTCCTGTTTCCGGGTCAATTGTTTCGATGATGAAGTGGTCTTCGTTTACGTGCATGCCTTTCTGTTCCTGGCATTCGTAAGCAACACCTGGTCCCATAACTTCTGTAAGACCGTAAATATC
>JAFYDO010000320.1 GCA_017544745.1 Treponema sp.
ACGTGCGTTCTTATCGATGATTGTATTTGCGATCTTGCAGTTTTGACCAATGCCTGTTACAGGTTTACCCTTAGCAATGTAATCTGCCTTCTCATCATCGTCGTCGTAGTAGTCGGCACCCATCATAATAACACCATCGAGCTCCGTTCCTTTCTCAATTATAGAGCGTACACCAATTACAGATTTGTTGAGCTTACATTCTGTAATGATACAACCCTCGGAAGTAAGGGAGCTGGTAATATCCGCACGGTTAATTTTTGATGGCGGAAGATTACGCATGTGTGTATATATTGGTGAATTGTTTGCATAAAAATCGAATGCCGGGCAAGGCTCTGTAAGCTGAATGTTGGCTTCGTAGAAGCTGCGGATGGTTCCGATATCTTCCCAGTAGCCGTCGAAAACATAAGAGCAGATTTTTTTCTTGCCTATAGCAAGCGGAAGGATTTCCTTACCAAAGTCTGTGTATTTTTCGTTTTCGCCCAAAAGGCATTCTTCCATTGTATTGGCATTAAAGATGTAAATACCCATAGAAGCAAGATATTCTTTTTCTGGAGGCAGTGCTCCGCGTGCTTCTGCAGGGATTTTCCAGTCATCAATGTTCATGTCTGGCTTTGGTTTTTCCATAAACTCTTTTACGCGGCTCTTTTCATCAATTTTCATGATTCCAAA
Source organism: Treponema sp. (assembly GCA_017544745.1). Next base: position 670 of record JAFYDO010000320.1, read on the forward strand.
GCCCGATGCGTCCTTACGGTTTACGGCAGTTGTTGCAATTGTAATTTCGGCACCAGATTTGATGTGGGCGTCCATAAAGGCACGTAAGTCCATCTTATAAAGCTGGTCTCCCGAAAGAATTACATAATGTGTTGGTTTTTGTGTCTTAAAGTGAATAAAGTTCTTGCGTACAGCATCTGCAGTTCCTTCATACCAACCTGAATGCTCCAGTGTCTGTTCTGCAGCAAGAATTTCTACGAATCCGCCCGAAAAACGGTCAAAATTGTAGGAATTTGTAATGTGAAGGTGAAGCGAAGCAGAGTTGAACTGTGTCAAAAGATATATTTTCTTGTAGCCAGAATTGATACAGTTGGAAAGCGGAATATCTACGATACGGTATTTACCACCAAAAGAAACAGCTGGTTTAGAGCGTTCCTTTGTAAGCGGATAAAGACGTGTACCCTTACCACCACCAAGAATCAATGCCAGAACTCTAGGTTCATCATTTTTTGCCATATATTATCTCCATAAAATTTTCTGATGTATCTTTTATTATAAGTCCGAAATTTGTATTTTGCAAACAATTTTTTATCTAAACTTCTTTTTCCAAATACCGAAGATAAAGTAAGGATTAAACAAAATTGGCGGCCCTTTGACAAGCTCAGGGACCGCGTTACAGGAGGAAAAGTTTAATGATACGTGGATGGTATACCGGGGCTTCCGGTATGAATGCGCAGCAGAACAGGCTGGACGCAATATCCAATAATCTGGCAAATGTTGATACTGCCGGATACAAACGCGATATTACAGTTTCAAAATCCTTTCCAGAACTGCTCATTCGACGCACCAATGCAGACGGTGTGTATAAGATTCCTAACGGAATGGGTAGTGCAGACGCTGCCCCTGTAATTGGAAAGCTTGGACTTGGTGTAGAAACAAATGAAAACTACATCGATTTTTCACAGGGTTCTTTTAAGCTTACAAACACAACAACAGACGTTGCTCTTGGTGGCCAGGGCTTTTATGTAATTGATACTCCTGCTGGCGAACGCTACACACGCAACGGCGACTTTTTAATCGGAAAAGAGGTATTCTTGAAACTAAAGACGGTTATCCTGTTCTTGGCGAAAACGGAATTATCCGTGTAGAAAACGACCGCTTTATGGTAAATCAGGACGGTGTAATCTTAAGCGAAGAAGGCGAAGAAATTGACCGCTTTCTGGTTGTACGCTTTGATAACGAGCGCTACCTCAAAAAAATGGGCGAAAGCATGTACAGCACAAACGACATTGCTGGTCCAGCCCACGTAGCCGAAGGTAACGAACGCCCGCGCTTTGTTCAGAATTACACAGAAACAAGCAATGTAAACGTAGTTAATGAAATGGTTCAGATGATAGAAGTAAACCGCGCATACGAAGCAAACCAGAAAACTATCACTTCTGAAGATTCTATGATGGGAACACTCTGGCAGAAGGTTGCCGTGCTACAGTAATCAAAAGGAAGGCAGATAAATGGTAAGAAGCTTATGGACAGCCGCAACAGGCATGAACGGTCAGCAGTCAAATATTGATGCAATTTCTAACAACCTTTCAAACGTAAATACAACAGGCTACAAACAGCAGCGCGTAGAGTTTGAAGACCTGCTTTATCAGAACTTAAAGCTTGCAGGAACTCCTGCAACAGAAGATACAGTTACTCCTGTTGGTATCCAGCAGGGTACCGGTGTTAAAGTTGGTGCTACTCAGCGCATCATGAATCAGGGTAGCCTCCAGAACACAGGCGTAGATACAGACGTTGCAATTGTTGGCGAAGGATTCTTCCGTGTTCAGCAGTATGACGGTTCTTATGTTTATACCCGCGACGGTACTTTTAAAGTAGATTCAAACGGTCAGTTAGTTACAAATAACGGACTTCGCGTTATGCCAGAAATCATCTTGCCGGAAGGCTATGATGTAAGCACTCTCAACATCACACAGACTGGTCTTGTTAGTGTAAAGGTAAACGGTAGTAATGATCCTGTAGAAGTTGGACAGATTGAACTTTACCGTTTTCCAAACCCTGTAGGCTTGCAGGCAGAGGGCGATAACCTTTTCAAAGTAACAAATGCCAGTGGCGAAGCAATTGAAGGTCGCCCGGGTTATGATGGCTTTGGTGATGTACGCCACAAGTTCCTCGAAATGAGTAACGTAAGCGTAGTAAACGAAATGGTTCAGATGATTGTTGCACAGCGTGCCTACGAGTTCAACTCAAAGGCAATCCAGACAAGCGACAACATGCTTTCTACAGCAGTAAACCTTAAGAGGTAACTTAAATGAACGTGGGATTAGTAGCAAATACATATAGCGGAATCACCGGCGGACAGAGCGCTTTGAGTACTGCCCGCACCAACAGTGAAAACGCAAAATTTTCTGAGCTTGTAGAACGCCTGCAGGCTCAGGACGATGGACGCGGAACCTTATCTTCCAGCCAGATTGCTGTAGACGGAAAACTCAATGGAGATTATTCAACAGGTTTTGCAGGAATTTACACACTTGAATCTGATAAAACTGCTTTAGCTTCTGGTGCTGCTGCTAATCAGGCTAACGACCATGTTAAAGCAAAGACAATTGATAAAACAAGCGAGCTTTACGAAAAGGCTCTTGAGCTCGAAAGCTTTTTTGTAAAGCAGATGCTCAACGAAATGCGCAAGACAATTATGAAAGCCAACGAAAGCGGCTTTGCACAGGAAATGTACGAAGACATGCTTTTTGACGAATACGCCACAGCCATGACAAAGAATGCAGGCTTTGGATTAGCGGATCAGATATACTTAAGTCTGGAAGCGTAAAAATATAATACACAGGTGGGAAATGAACTATAAAAATATATCAAGAACATTTTTATTCGGACTCTTGCTTACTGCAGGAATTTTCCTGACAGGCTGCCAGACTGTAAAGCCTGTTCCTCTTGCATATTCAGAAAACGAAGATATAGAAGTTGCATATATTTATTTCAAGCTTTACAAAAAAGGCGAAATTAGTGGTGCAACTTTTATTACTTATGATGTAAAAAATACTCCTTCTCCAGAAAAATTAACTTACTGGTCTCCGGTAGAGGTTCCCGCAAATACACCAATTAAACTTAGCCTTAAAGTTTTGTACAAGGAACCACGTTCTGACTTTGGAGATGACAGCTGTCTTGCTGCATGTTGTACAACAACGGTTAATGCTTTTGAAGCAAGCAGAGATGTGAATAAAGAAATTATATTCAATGTTCCGCCGCTTGAGCCGGACTGTGAATATACAATTAGTTACCGCAAGGGTCCTGGAATCCCTGGTAACAGTTATGTTACTCTAACCCGCAATGACACCAAAGAAGTCATCCGGGAGTTAGAGTTTAATTAATGTGTAAAATTTTGGACTTGTTCCTGAAATTTTGTTTACATCCTTACCACCATTGTGCGTTGCATAATGGTGGTTTTTTTTTTATTATATAGGTATGTCAGAATTTACAGATAAAAATGTACCAAAGCTTCCAGACGACCTTAAGGGCGTTCATATTCACTTTGTTGGAATCAAGGGAACCGGCATGGCTGCCCTTGTAGAAATATTTTTTCATAACGGTGCAATCATTACAGGTAGTGATGTTACCGAACGTTTCTATACAGACGAGATTCTTGAAAAGCTCGGAATCAAACCTCTGGAATTTTCCGCAGATAACATTACAGAGGATATTCAGTATGTTGTATATTCAAGTGCCTATAAACTTGATGTAAACCCGGATCTTATAGAAGCAACCCGCAGAAACATTCCGTGTCTCCTTTATACCCAGGCTCTTGGTTCTTACAGTGCACTTGCATATTCGTGCGGTGTCTGCGGTGTTCACGGAAAGACAAGTACTACAGGGCTCGTTGGAACAATCCTCAAGAAGCTGGATGATATTCCGTCCCAGATTCTTGCAGGTTCTGTAATAAATTCGTTTGGAAATACCTGTACTTATACTTCGCCAATTCTTGGTGATGTTGCACCCGAAGATAAAAAAACAAAGTCTGTTTTTGTTGCAGAGACCTGTGAGTACCAGCGTCACTTTATGTCGTTCTTCCCAAAGAAAATTATTCTTACAAGTGTAGAAAGCGACCACGAAGATTATTATCCGACCTATGAAGATATTAGGGATGCCTTTGTAGATTATATCTGCCGCCTTCCGATGTTTGGAGAACTTATTTACTGTGCTGATGATGTGGGGGCAGTGGAAACAGCGCTGCTTGCATATAACAAGCGTCCGGATCTTCATCTTGTTGCTTATGGTGTAAATGCGGGTGGAGACTACAAGCTTACCTTTGGACAGATTAAAAACGAGCGCAATGAATTTACACTCGATATTTTTGATAAAACCCTTGCCCTCAAAATGCCTGGAAAGCACGAGGTAATGGATGCAGCGGGTGCAGTTGCCCTTGTTTGTCAGTTGCTCCGTTATTTTGGTAAGCATCCTTCTGAATATGTTAACAAAATTGCACAGGGTCTCCTTGAATTTACCGGTGGAAAACGCCGCAGCGAAATTGTACGCACCTTCAAAACTCCAAAAGGCAATGATGTAATTGTAATGGACGACTATGGTCATCATCCTACCGCAATCAAAACTACAATAGAAGGATACCGTGAATTCTATAAAGGCCGCAAAATCATCCTTGATTTTATGAGTCACACCTACAGCCGCACACAGGCACTCCTGGATGAATTTGCAGCAAGCATGGACAGTGCAGATGTTGTAATCCTTCATAAAATCTACAGTTCAGCACGCGAAAATGCAGAGGATTTTGAAATTACCGGACGAACTCTTTATGATAAAACTGTAGAACATCAAAAGCAGGCTGGAACAACTGCTTCAAAACATAATGCACTTTATTACACCCAGGAAATCTTGGATGCAAAAAGCATTGCAGAAATGGAACTGGAAAAAAAGCTGCCACCTGAATATCCGGATGGATATCTGTTTGTAACAATGGGTGCCGGCGATAACTGGAAGCTTGGAAAGGAGATATTTAAATAATGACATCAATGACAGGCTATGCCTACGAAGAAAAAACTACTGACGAAGCAACTGTTTCTGTAGAAATAAAATCTGTAAATTCACGGTTTTTGGATCTGGCGGTAAATCTTCCGTCCTATCTTAATCCTATAGAAAGCTATTATCGCGCAAAGATTAGCGATAAGGTTGCACGCGGCAAGGTAGATGTATACATCCGCATAAAGGAAAATCACAGCAGTGCCCAGGTTAGTGTAGATACTGAGCTTGTAAAAACTTATGTACAAGCCTACAAACAAATTGCAACAGCAGCGGGTTTTGCAAGTCTTAATCAGGAAGCAGCAACTTATGCACTCATAAACCAGGAAGGCGTACTTAATTCAAATAAAGAATATGATGTAGAAAAATATAAAGCTTTGATTGATCCTGTTTTTGACGCTGCCTTTAAACGCTTTTTACAGGACAAGGAGCGGGAAGGTGCAAACATGAAAAAAGACCTTCTTGAAAAGCTTGGTGTGCTGGAAGGCTGTGCCACTTTCTTTAAGGAATGGCAGCCAAAAATGGAAGGCTATTTTAAAGAACAGATTACAGCAAAGTTTAATGAACTGCTCGGCGAAAATGCAGACCAGAACCGTATTATGACCGAAACAGCTGCAATGCTTGTAAAATATACAATCAACGAAGAAATTGTACG
>JAFYDO010000321.1 GCA_017544745.1 Treponema sp.
CCCGGCAGGAATTTTATTTATACAATGGAAACAACAAAAACCCCGCTGAACTCCTGGTTTGTAAAGCATATTATTCAGGAAAACTTTGCGTGAAAGTTGCGAGGTTTTTAAGGGGCCGGAGCCCCTTTATTTATTCAGCCTTAGCTTCTTCTGCAGGAACTTCGTCCTTTTCGCCGGAAAGCATTACGTTGGTAAGAATACCAAGGATAAGTGCACAGGCTACGGTACGGATTTCTACTGCGCCAAAGCTTACAACCATGCCGCCTACACCGGTAATAAAGATGATTGAGGCAACAAAGAGGTTGCGGTTTTTGTTCAAATCTACGGTCTGGAAAATCTTAAAGCCGGAAACTGCAATAAAGCCGTAAAGGGCAATACAAACGCCACCCATTACGCAGCTAGGGATTGTTTCAAGGAAGGCAACCAGAGGGCTTATCATAGAGAAGATGATACATGCAATTGCACAGCCCCAGATAGAAACTGTAGAAGCGTTGCGGGTAATAGCTACACAGGCAATTGATTCGCCATAGGTTGTGTTTGGACAACCGCCAAAGAAGGCACCGGCAATAGAACCAACACCATCACCAAGCAGTGTGCGGGTAAGACCAGGGTTTTCCAGGAGGTCCTGTCCTACAATGCTTGAAAGGTTTTTGTGGTCTGCAAGGTGCTCTGCAAATACTACAAATGCAACTGGAACATAAGCTGCAAAGATTGCAATGAGGTATTTTCCTGTTACAGCTTTAAGTCCTTCGCCGCCGCCAAGTAAGAAGGTAAACTTAGGGAGTGCAAAGATTCCGCAATCCTTAAATGCGCTGTAGTTGATTACTGTGAGTTCTGAGCTGTTTGTTGCTTTTCCGAGCATGGCAAAAATTGAAGCTACAAGGTAGCCTGCAAGAATACCGATGATGAACGGAATGAGCTTGCCCATTTTTTTACCGTAGGTTGCGCAGAGCATTGTAACACCAAGTGTAACAAGACCGCACAAAAGACAGATGTAAACGCTTCCGCCTTCGATGTTTGATTTCATAAGATCGCCTACAGCATTGCCGGAAAGGCTAAGACCAATGATTGCAACGGTTGGACCTATGATTACAGGAGGCATGAGCTTACTGATCCAGTTTACACCGCAGAATTTAACGACAATAGCAATGATTACATAAACGAGTCCTGCCATGAGGGCACCGATTATGAGACCCCAGTAGCCGGCCTGTTCTGTAAGACCTAATGTTGCGGCTCCTGCAAAGGCGCTGAACATTGAAGGAAGGAATGCAAAAGAGCTTCCCAAGAATACAGGGCTTGAGCTCTTTGTAAAGAGAAGGTATACGATAGAACCGATACCTGCACCAAACAAGGCTGCCGAAGCCGAAAGATTGTGTCCTACTACTGCCGGTACAGCGATAGTAGCTGCCATGATTGCCAGAAGCTGCTGCAAAGCAAAAAGAATTACCTTGCCAACCTTTGGCTTGTCTTTGATACCATAGATCAAATCCATTTTGTTTACTCCTGTGTGACTATAATTTATATATTGTCCCGTCCTTAATCATAGAGATAAGGTACGGTACTAAATCCGGGTCAAACTGTTTGCCGCGACAGCGTTCCAGCTCCGAAATAATTCGTTCTTCCGAAAACTTGAGCCTGTAACAGCGGTTTGTATTCATTGCATCGTAGGCGTCGGCAATGCCAACCATACGTGCAACCAGCGGAATATCCTTTCCATTAAGGCGGTTCATATAACCGGTTCCATCGTAGCGTTCGTGGTGGTATAAAACTGCGTCATTAATTTCCGGCAGAATCGTAAAGTTTTTAAGAAGTGCAGCTCCGTTTGTCGTATGCTGCTGAATTAAGGTCCATTCGTCGTTAGAAAGGCGGCTTGTTTTATTAAGCACTTCATCAGAAACCGTAAGCTTTCCAATATCGTGCATGAGTCCTGCATAATAATAGTTGAGTTGCTCCTGTTCGTCCATGCCCATGCGTTTTGCCATTTCGCGGACGTAGGCTGCAACGCGGGTAGAGTGCCCCTGAGTATAGGTATCTTTATTATCAATAAAGTTGGAGAAGGTTTTCATGGTCTGCTCAATAATCTGATTGTCGTGTTCCTTTCGCTGGCGGGTCTGAATATTATGCTTTGCAATCGTTCTTTCCAGAATAAGAATGGAGAGGGTAATAAGGAGTGAAAACTGAGCCATGATGCAGCATATTATAAAAAATATACTTGAGCTCAATTTTGCACAGTGCCTTCCATTAATTACAGCAGAACGGAACATAAGCCTGTTGTGTGAACTAAGCAAAAAGCCAAAGTAAGCTTCGTCCTTGGATTTTATTTCAGTTGAAAATTCATTTGCATCGCGGATATAAAGGTAATTATCTTCTATATAGCAGTTACAGTTCCAGGTGTTTTCTATAACTGTAGAATCGGGCACCTTAAGCTGAATGCACCAGTCCCTGAGTGTTTTATCTGTAGTATTGGCAAGAAGGCCTTCGTAAGAATAAAGATTTCTGTTGTTTGTTTCTTTCCAGTCGTTAGATTTTGTAATGGCAAAGTAGACTCTGTTGTATCTGTCTACGGGAGGCATTGTAGAAACCTGCGTAATTGAAACAGTCTGCTGATTAGCGCGGTAAACTTTATAAGCATCAATGGATGCCAGTACTAACCAGAACAGCAATGAAAGCGAAAATGCAAGAATGAAGATTTTTAACTTGCCTAACTTTTTACGCATGGTTAAATTATAAGGTAAGAAGTTTTATAAGTCAAATTTTATGGATTGCGAGGCCGTATATGAAGGATAAAATATTTAATATAATTGATTATATCCACATGCGCGGGGACCTTAGCTTTGTGCAGAGCGAATTTAACTGTGTAGATGCCCTTATTTTGAGTCAGATATGCTATAACAACATAGAAGGCCTTGTAAGCTCGGGTTTTTCTAAAAAAATTACGCTTGAACAGCTGGCTAACTCCTTTAATAATACCAGTGATAAGAAAAAACGCAGTAATATGGGTGCTATGATAAACAAACTTACCCCGGTTTTACTGGAAGAAGCCGGAAAATCGGTACGTTTTGGGCAGATTAAGGTTTGCGGCTTTATAAACAAAATTGATGATGCTGCTATTGAACAGTTTAGCGCGCTCACCTACGAAATAGAAAAAAACAGGTATGTTGCAGCCTTTCGCGGTACGGATGATACGATTGTTGGCTGGTATGAGGATTTTAATCTTGGTTATATGACAGAAATTCCTGCCCAAACCCATGCCGCTGCCTATATAAAAGAAGCAATGTCATCACTTAAGGGCGATTTTATAGTTACGGGGCATTCAAAAGGCGGAAATCTTAGCGTAAAGGCCGGAATGTCGGTAGAAAAAAAGGACCAGAAGCGTCTGGAATGTGTTTATAACTTTGACGGACCGGGATTTTTTAAGCCGGTTTACCAGTCTCAGGGCTTTTTACAGATTAAAGACAAACTTTTGGCATATTTTCCGGAATTCTGCATAGTTGGAATGATGTTTGAACACAGTCCTTCGTACACAATTGTTGCCTGTGATGCAGAAGGCATTTTGCAGCATGATCCTTTTACCTGGAATGTTATGGGTGCCGGCTTTGTAGAGGCTCCAAAGTTTGATGATGCTTCAAAAATCTTTTACAGCTCGTTTAATGACTGGACGGAACGCCTGTCTGCCCAGGACCGCAAAAAGTTTATAGACACGTTCTTTAGTGTAATAAATGCAAGCGGTGCAAAAACAAACTATCAGATAGAACAGAATATGATAGGCTGCGGCACAAAAATGCTTGCAAGACTGGCCGAGCTCGAAGAAGAGGAACGCAAGGCCTTTGGACGGGCAATAAAAATGCTTGTAAAGGCAGCAAAAAACAATATTCCTATGTTCAATGTTTTTGACCCCAAAGAGCTTCTTGCACCAAAA
>JAFYDO010000322.1 GCA_017544745.1 Treponema sp.
TGCTGAATATCATTTTTCTAGAGCTTCCTAAAGTTGCAGCTTTACCCGATGATATTTCTTTATTGACACCTGCCCAAATGTGGGGTAAATTCTTCTTGTATGCTCCGAGTGAGGAGAAAAAAGACTTTGTTCAAAGGCTTGCAGAAAACAACAGGGGGATAAAAATGGCAGTAACAGTATTGAAAAACATAAGCCAGGATGAAATTAACTGGTATCACGAAACCCGCTACTGGATGCGTATCTCTGATGAAAAAACTATGATATTCTGTGCAGAAGAACGTGGGCATGAAGCAGGTCTTAAACAGGGGCTCGAACAGGGCATACAACAAGGCATTCAGCAGGGCATACAGGAAGGCTCACAGCAAAAAGCAATCGAAGCTGCATTAAAAATGATTAAAATGAAATATCCTGTTGATGATATTTCGGAAATAACTGGTCTCTCGCCTGAAAAGATTCTGGAACTTAAAGGTTAAAAAAAAAAGACTGCCTTAAGGCAGTCTTACACGGCTCTTGCTGGGCTTGAACCAGCGACACACGGATTAACAGTCCGTTGCTCTACCGACTGAGCTAAAGAACCACTCACTCGCAATGCGAATGTGAATATAATATTATAGAAATAAAGAAAGAATGTCAATATCAAAACAGGAACTAAGAAAAAGTATTAAATCTCTGTGTGAGCAAAATAAAGATAACCTGGCTGCACAAAGCAAACAAATTTGTGAGCTCATCCTCGCTTCTCCTCAATATAAAGACGCGGAGCAGATTTTTGCATATATGGCACTGGCGGATGAGGTTGACCTTGGGGAAGTAATACGCTCTGCGCTACGCGACGGCAAAAAGGTTGCGCTTCCAAAAATTATGGATTTTGAAAAAGGGGTTATGCAGTTTTTTTATCTGGATACGGTGCAGACACTCAACAGCCAGACTCAAGCCGGTACTCTTGGCATAAGCGAGCCGGATCCAAAACTTTTACAGGCAGCAGATGCCAACACCCTTAAAGACAGCAGCATTCTTATTCTTGTTCCGGGCCGTGCCTTTACAAAAGAAGGAGACCGGCTTGGACGAGGCAAAGGGTTTTATGACAGATTCCTTGCAGATGACTTGCTTCGTGGCGCACGAGACGCTGTTATGGCAGGTGTTTGTTTTGATTTTCAGATAAAAAAATCCCTGCCGGTTGACGACAGGGATATTAGAATGAATCTTGTGTTTTAAAGGCCCTTCGAGAACTTCAGGGACCCCTTACTTTACAAGAATAAATTCTACGCGGCGGTTCTTCCAGTTGTTGTCGGTATCTTTTGGATTAACAACAGGCTTTGTACCACCCATACCTTCGGTTGTAATGCTTGAAGCACTTACGCCCTTCTTTACAAGGTAGGTTTTGATTGCGTCGGCACGTTCGCGAGAGAGAGGTCCAAGTGCCCTACCCCATTCGCGTGGATTATCGATTGTCTCTTCATCAAGGTTGTCGGATACGCGGTTTGCGTGACCCTGAATTGTAATCTTGTAATCAGAGAACTTCTTAAGGATTTCTGCAATACGGTTCAAGATTTCGATATTCTTGGCAGCCTGTTCTGCAGAAAGCTTAGAGTTTGCATTCTGGAAGTTAGATTCATCAGACTCGAATATAATAGAAGGAACTGCCATCTTGAGTACGTTTCCTTCGCGGATAACGAGTACATCAACAGGAATCTTACCTTCTACGCGGCTTGTCATTCCAAGGTTGTCTGTTACTGTAAAGGCATAAGGATAATCCATAGCAGACTGAACGCGTTCTGCGTTGCCCTTAGAATCCTTCTGAACATTACTCAAACCATCCCAAATAATGCGTTCTGTAATCTGGCTCTTTCCTTCGGTCTTCCAGAAGGTCTTGCCCTTAGGATCAGAAATTACAAATGACCAGTTCTTAACCTTAGCCTTTGTGTTTCCGGTAAGCTTGATAAACAGGTCATCATCAATACCATCGTTATCTGGACTAAAGTATTCTGGTGCTGTCTGAACCTTAAGCTCCGGTGGAGTTGCAGTACAGATAAATGGAGAAGAAACTGCAGTTACTCTGTTACCCTTGAGGTAAACAACATTCAGAGTTCCTGTAAAGGTTCCTTCGCATACATTGTTAGAAGCATCTGCACCGTTCCAGGTAATGCTTGCAGGAAGGTTTGCGCTGTCCTTGTTAGAAAGTGCAAATACAGAAGTTCCGTCTTCGCGGCGGATATCAAAGTTCCATGAAAGCAAATCTTCTTTTACAGTTGTACGAATTTCGAAGTTCTGTGTATCCAGATACTTATCGTTGTTTGGAGAAATACCTTCGTGCTCTGCAGTAAGGTAAATCTTTGTTTCGCGGTTATCGAGTACAAGACCATTCAAATCTGTGCTAAAGCTGTTGCCGGCATCATCTGTAGAGAAGATTACAATGCTGTACTTTCCGTTTGCAGCAATGTTACCAGACTCGTCTGTACCGTCCCATACAAATTCTTTCTTTGCACCGCTCCAGGTATATTTCTTAACGCTCTTTCCCTTTGAATCGCGAACATCGGCAGTCCAGAGCTTTTCTGCAGTTGAATTAGAAATCTTAACTGTAATGTTATCCTGATTTCCATCGTTATCTGGAGAGAAGTAAGACCACATTGTTTCGCATTCCAAAGAAGGGAACTTAGTATCAAGCTCAAAGTCCTGTGTAGCAGCAGCGGCATCTGCACCGTTTGCAGCCTTTACAGCAAGCTGTGCAGAATAGAAGCCGTCATCACAGCGTGTATTGTCGTTGTCGTTTCCGTTCCATACAAAGTTTGCAGGAAGCTTTTTGCTTTCTTTTTTAGAGTAAACAACCTTTCCACTCTTGTCTTTGATGCTGAATTCGTAAGAAGCAATATCCTTTGTCTGTGTTACAGGTGTAAAGGTGATTGTATCTTTAACCTTGTTTCCGTTTGGAGAGAAGGCTGTATCAGACATAGCAAGCAAAAGCTGAGTTTCGGTTGTATCAAAGGTTACGAGGTCGCTTGAGCGGGCTTCGCCGGCGTTACCTGCCATATCGGTTGCAGTAAGAATAAGAACATACTGTCCCTTTTCTGCAATGCCACCCTTATCATTAATACCGTTCCAGGTAATTGATTCCGGTGGATATTCTCCAAGATCATAGGTCTTTACAATTGTTGCACCGTCTGCAGAACGGATTTCGGCCTTCCATGAAGGAACAGGAGAACCGTTAGACGGAGTAATCATAATAGAATATTTTACATCAGTTTTTGAACCGGCACCAAATACCTTGTCGGAAGCACGAATCTGTGCGGCAGGTTTTTCGGTATCAAGAACAAATACTGGTGAAGAAATCTTTGCAGGAACATAACCGTTAAGATATTTTGCAGTTACATAAGCCTGATATTCTCCATCTTTAAGAGCCTTGCCGTTGTCACCGTTTCCATCAAATATAATAGAAGAAGGTGGAACTGCTCCCTTGTTTTTATTGTTATAAGACTTTACAACAGAACCGCTCTTGTCTACAATTCCAACTTCCCATTCTGTAAGCTTGTTTCCTGTTTTTTCTTCTGGAACAGGAATTGTTACATTAAGGGTAATTGTCTTGAGCTTGCTGTCGGTTCCTGGAGAGAAGTAGCGTGAACCGTCAATGTAAATATTTGTTGCAGGCTTTTCTGCAGAGTAGATGATGTTTGTAATATTTGCTGCAGAAGAAACGTTACCTGCACGGTCTGTTGCGCTGATTTCGTAAGAGTAAACTCCATCAGGTACTACAGATTCGTCATCGGCAATACCACGCCAGCTGAATTCTGCTGGTTCTGCATTTGTCCATTTGTAGGTGCGAACGATTGTTCCGTCCACTGCCTTGAATACACCGAGCCATTCGTCTTCTACAGAACCGGTCTGTGTAATCTTAAGGGCAGCCTTTGCACCTTCACCAAAAATCTTATCAGAAGGCTGATTAAGTTCAATCTCTGGAGCAACTGTATCTACAACAACAGTATAATCCTGTGTGCGTCCAACGTTGCCGTTATCATCGGTAGCAGTTACGTAGTAGGTGTAAGTTCCGTCTGGAGCTGTTTCACCGTTGTTCATTGCACCGTTCCAGGTAATAGACTCTGGAATCTGAACTCCCTCTTTCTTTGAAAAGAGCTGCTTAAAGAAGGATTTAAATCCGAGCTTTGCAGGAAGTGCAACCTTGTTTTCGATTGTGCGGACAACTTCGCCGCCTTCGTTCATAATTACAAGGCTCCAGCCCTGAACATAGCGCTTATCAGAAATGTTCAGAGGAATTACAAGTTCATCCTGAACACCGTCGTTATTAGGAGAAATATATTTTTCCTTTGCAAAACCAAGTCCTGCACAAAGGGCAAGAACAGTTATAATAGAAACAAATTTTATCTTTCTCATTTTGCATCTCCTACATCAGCAGCTGGAATAGTCTTAACTTCTGCTGGTTTTTCATCTTCGTCATCAAGCCAAAGCTGAATTACCGGAGGAGTTTCGTCCTTAAGACCAAGGTTTACATCAACACCGGCAGAAAAAGCATTTACTGTTTTGTTGAACTGCTTCCAGGCAACAGAAGCAGACATTTCACTCTGGCTCCAGCCGTTCTTCTGAAGATAATCATTATTCTTTACATCAAAGGTAAAGCGGAAGGTAAGCCCTACAGAAGGCAATACATTCTTTACACCGTTAGCAAGCTCTGCAACATTGATTTTTTCTGCAACGCTAATGAACAGCATATCCTTTACAGAGAACTGAAGTCCAAGGTCTGCAATTACATTCATAAAGGCAGGAAGTGTAAGGTCAAACGAAGCACCAAGCTTGATGATATCGTTGGAAACCAAAGTTGCTGCAGTACCAGCCTTAATTGTTCCAAGCATAGGAAGTGTTGCCGGGAGAGCCTTTCCTTTTTTCTCTGCGCCCTTAATTCCAACCATTGTTGTCTTAGTAAAGTTTTTACCAAGGTTGAGGATAGAAACGCCGTAGCGGAAATCCTTCATAAATGCAAGATTGCCGTAGGTGTAAACAAAACCAAGGTTTGCAGAAAGAGCCCAGTCGGTATCTGCACCCCAGAAGATTCCGGAGTTAAGGTTTGTTCCTATTACAAGTTTGTCTGTAATTTCCTTTGCAAGACCAAACTTAAAGTCAAAGCTGTTTCCAAGATACATTTCCTTAAAAGGAACCATTGTACCGTTTAAATAACCGCTGAATACAAAACGTTTTGTAGGAATGAGGATTCCTCCCTGAAAAGCGTTTCCGTAACGCATGGAATTTTCTTTGTTTGAAGAAATAAGACCAGTGTAAGCAAGGTTAAGGTCTACACGCTGTTCCTTTGCAGGCAAAGCCGGATTTACCAGAATTGATTCCGGACTTGCCCAGAACAGACCGCCACCAACAACTGATGAACTGTTTGCAAGCTGTCGTGGGCTTGAAAGTTCAAAAATATCGTCTCCGTATACCGGAGGATTGTAAGCACTTGCAGCAGACACAACCAATACAAGGAGTATCGCTGCACTAAAGAATTTTTTCATTTCTAAAAAATCTCCTATTTAGATGCATTTTTTCCACTTTATTACTGGCATATATTATAATTCATTTTGCTTTTTTGTACCATAGATGTATAATTATTGCTATGAAACACAAGATAAA
>JAFYDO010000058.1 GCA_017544745.1 Treponema sp.
CACATGGAGCAGATGTAAATTGCAAAGAGCATCATCTTTATATCCTGAACATTGGCAAAGATTTTGTAAGCCAGAAGGATTACGCACAAATTGCAAAGCGATGCAATTACCAGACGGAAAAGTACTGTCTTTACAAGGCGCTTGATGTAGGTGCGGTCAAATTCAAAGCGGGCAAAAAGGATTCCCAGCAGCAGCATGGCCATTGGAGTGTTTATGTCAGCAATCATTACGATTGGTTTTTGGATAAACTCGGGCAGATTAAACGGCAGGCAGAAAAGGATGAGACCAAGCATGACTGCAATGATATTTGGGTTTGTGATGATTTTCTTAACGTTTGTGGTGCCGCTAAACTGGTAGTAGCCGTAGGTCCAGATGAGCACGTTAAAAATGATGAGGTATCCCATGAGGTAAAAAACGCCTTCGTCACCAAACACGCCGCGAATAAGAGGGATGCCTACAAATCCACAGTTTGTAAATGCAACTGCTACGCGATCTATTTTTTCTTTAGAAGAAAGGATCCCCAGGAGAATCATAATTCCGTGAAGGATGAGTGCAATGAAGGCTGCAAACCAGAGCTGACCAAACTTATGCCAGCTGAATTCCATATTAAAGCTGTTGAGTACTAAGAATGGATTTATAAAATAAAGCAGCAGACGGCTCATGAACTTTTGCTGTTCGTCAGTAACTTTGGCAATGCGTGCAAAAATATAACCGGCCAGAGTTATGATAATCATTATTAAGAGTTGTTTAAGTACTAAAAGATACATTTTATTTTCCTAGTGCGGCAAAAAGTGCTGTAAAAAGTCCGAGGGATACCGCCATCATTATGAGGCCTGCAATTAAAACGCCGAGCATTACGGCAATTACAGTGTCTTTAAATTTCATGTCCAAGAGGCTTGCACCAAGAGTGCCTGTCCATGCCCCTGTTCCTGGCAGCGGAATTGCAACAAAAAGCATGAGTGCAACAAAGATTCCGCGGCCTGCTTTTTCCTGCATTTTTTCTCCCGCAGCTGTTCCTTTTATAAGGAAGAACTGGCAGATTTTACCAATTCCTTTTTTATCCTGCCCCCACTCCAAAAAGCGTCTGGCCCAAAGATAAATAATTGGAACTGGCAGCATATTTCCGATGATGCAGACAATGTACGACGGCACAATAGGCATCTGCAGCGCCTGCGAAACCGGAATTGCTCCACGCAGCTCAATCAGCGGCACCATCGAAATAAAAAAAATCCACAGGTAATTTTTGAACATATGGGAATTATAGTGAAATATGAGAGGGGGTGCAATGATGAAGGAGTGTCGTCATTGCGAGGCCGAATGCCATGGCAATCCATCACTTGAAGATTTCCCTTTTTTACGATAATATAAACCTACTCGCCGGGATGGCGGAATTGGTAGACGCCCAGGACTTAAAATCCTGTGTCGGGCAACCGACGTGCCAGTTCGATTCTGGTTCCCGGCAGGCTGGTCTTCCGAAAGGGAGACCTTTTTTTTGGACAAGGAGTCGGCAATGATATTCCATTCATATTCAAACAAATGTCCGTTCAAATCGGTTGATGACATAAAGGATAAGCACATCACAATTATGGGGCTTGGGCTCAATGGTGGCGGAGAGGCTGCGGCACGTTTCTTTTTGCAGCACGGTGCTTTTGTTATTGTTACCGATATGAAAAGCGAAGAACAGCTGGCTCCTACAATTGAACGGCTTAATGGTGACGAGTCGCTGGATCATTCCCGCCTCACCTATCATCTTGGTGGCCACGACCTTGCAGATTTTGAAAATGCAGACTGTGTAATTAAAAATCCGGGTGTAAAATATGAAGGAAATAAATATTTAGCGGCTGCAAAAGCAATAGAAACAGACCTGAGCATTTTTCTGCGTTTTACAGACTGTCCTATTATTGCAGTAACAGGAAGCAAAGGAAAATCTTCTACAGTAAGTGCAATTTATTACGGCTTACAGCAGGCTGGCTTTACTGCTTTCCTTGGTGGAAACATTACTGTAAGTCCACTCACCTTTTTTGATCAGGTAAGTTCCGACACTCCGGTTGTAATTGAGTTTTCTTCCTGGCAGCTTGCAGACTTGCGTGGGCGCGGAGTTCTTAAACCACACATTGCAGTTATTACAAAAATTGTCCCGGACCACCAGAACTGGTACGGCAATATGGAAGATTATGTTGCAGACAAACGTTTGATTTACGCAGATCAGGACGCAGGCAATTATTCAATTTTTGATGCGGGAGAAGATGAACCAGGAACAGGCCCTGCCTGTGGCGGCACCTGGGGAGACCTTTTTGCACGTGAAAGCCATGCAACTGTAATCCGCTACAACAAGCAGACACAATATACTGTAGATTTTGACAGCCTGCTTGTTCCTGGTGAACACATGAAATTAAATGCACAGAATGCTGCGACAGTCCTCCAGCTTATGGGAGTTCCAAAACAGCGCGCAAAAGAAATCCTGCAGACCTGGCCGGGCATTGCACACCGCCTACAGTTTTTCCACGAATGGAACGGCTATAAATTCTACAACGACTCTGCGGCAACTGTACCCGAAGCAGCTGCTGCTGCAACTCAGGCTTTTGG
>JAFYDO010000323.1 GCA_017544745.1 Treponema sp.
GCTGCACTAAAGAATTTTTTCATTTCTAAAAAATCTCCTATTTAGATGCATTTTTTCCACTTTATTACTGGCATATATTATAATTCATTTTGCTTTTTTGTACCATAGATGTATAATTATTGCTATGAAACACAAGATAAAACTTCCAATTCTTGCTTTTGAACTGATAGTTGCAACTCTTTTATTTGGCACACTTATGTGCATTGTAAACAGCCTTACCGGTTATAAGGAATTTAAACGTGAACTCGAAAATATGTACGGCGATATTACTATTCAGCTTGCAAAAACTGCTGCAACCTATATTCATGCCGACAGCATTCCTTACTGGCTCAGGCACGGTACAGACGAAGAATGGGAAGAAACAAACAAAAAACTTGATATCCTTACAAACACCTCTGATCTTGCCTACATTTATGTAAGCGTTATTTCTCCGGACTACAAGCAGCGCACTTATGTTTTTGATACAGTGAACCAACTTTCGCTTGCGGCGGGCAGTAAAGTTATTCCTTTTGGCACAGTGAGCTCGCTCGAAAACAAAGATGAAGAATACATCAATAATCTTAAAATAGTTCTTGAAGAAGGAAGAGACTACACCGCGTTTACCTACAAGGACGAAGGCGGTCACGTTACTACAGCAATTCCGCTTCCAAATACGGACGGAACGACAACTACAATCCTTAGTATTGTAAAACCTATGAACGAAGTAAAAGAACACAAAAGAAACTTTTTGCGTTCTATCATAATTTCGGCAACAATACTTACACTGCTGTTTATTGCACTTTATGCATTTATTCTTTACCTGGGAATAGTAAGACCTATCCTTTTTGTAACTTACGAAACCTCGCAGCTTGCAGAACATCATGGAGAACTTACAGGCCTTCTTAAAAAAATTAAGCACCGCAACGAAATTGGTAAGCTGGCAAAATCCGTAGAAAAGATGAGCCACGACATGAATAAATATATAGAAGATTTAACTCATGCAACGGCAGAAAAGGAGCGTCTGGGAGCCGAGCTTAATGTTGCAAAGCAGATTCAGGCAGAAATGCTTCCGCGGGTTTTCCCACCATACGAAAATCATCCCGAAATTGAACTTTACGCTTCTATGACTCCTGCAAAAGAAGTTGGCGGCGACTTTTATGATTTTTACATGCTTGATGATGACCACTTTGCAATGGTTGTAGGCGACGTAAGCGGAAAGGGAGTTCCTGCTGCACTGTTCATGGTAATTACAAAAACACTTTTAAAAGATACCGCAGAACATGAGTATAATCCTGCAAAGATTTTTGAGCATGTAAACAAGATTCTTTGCGAGGGAAACGATTCGAGCCTCTTTGTAACCTGCTGGATGGGAATCCTTACTCTTTCTACAGGCGAATTGAATTTTGCAAATGCAGGACACACCTCTCCAATTATTAAAAACAACGGCGAAATAAAATATCTTTCTACAAAGCCAAACCTTATGCTGGCTGCAATGGATGGAATACCGTATACAAATCACAGCCTGACAATGCAAAGAGGCGACAGACTCTTTATCTATACAGACGGAATTACAGAAGCTACCAACGATTATGACGAGCTTTATGGCGAAGAAAGACTTTTGAATGTTATAAAATCTGTAAAGGATTCGGGAATGACTTCGCGTGATATTCTTGATATTGTGCGCAATGATATTACCGATTTTGTTCTTGAAGCCCCGCAATTTGATGATATTACAATGCTGTCAATGATATACAAGGATTAAGCTATGGAACTAACAATACCCGCAGATGATAAACAGCTTGAAACAGTTCTCGATTTTATTCACAAGCAGCTTCCGTCTTATTGTGAAACAGATTTGATGTATAAAATTGATGTTGCAGCAGAAGAGATTTTTGTAAATATTGCACATTACGGTTATAAAGATAAGCTCCCGGTGGGGCAGACCGGCACAGTATGGCTCAACTGCACCTTTGAAAACGACACTTTATGCATAATTTTCCGCGACCAGGGAGTCCCATTTAATCCGCTTGAACGGGAAGATCCTGATATTACTCTCTCTGCCCAGGACAGAAGTATTGGTGGGCTTGGAATCTTCCTTACAAAAAAATATATGGACAGCGTAGAATACCGCTACCAGAACGAAGAGAATATTCTAACAATGAAAAAAATGATTTTTAGAAACCACTAGCGAGTGCGGTCCCTGAGCCTGTCGAAGGGACTATTCAATTGACAGTATACTGTCCATGCCTGTTGCAGAAAGTACCTGCTTACAGAATTCCGACGGAGACTTAATAATCATTTTGCCGCCAGACGGGAGCATGAGCTTGTGTGCAAGAAGCACTACGCGAAGTCCTGCACTGGAAATATAGCTTACATCCTTCATGTTAAGATAAAGAGTCTGTGTATCTGTTGCAATTTCCTTGAGCTTAACTTCGAGCTCCGGGGCAGTTCCTGTATCCAGTCTTCCAGCAATAACGAGTTCTATAGAAATTGGTGTTTTGTTTTCGGTAATTGTCATAATTCTTTCTTCCCTTTTAAATCACATAGTTTCACTTACTGCACTGCAGCAAACTCTAAAGCCAAGGTTACTGCTCTTTCCGTTTGGAGCACTTCCGCTGCGGTAAAAAACAGTACACTGCTGTGCATCGTCAAGCCAGCTTCCGCCGCGCTTTACGTGCATTTCTCCGGAGCTTGGTCCATGAGGATTTGTTTGTGCACCCGAAGCAAGAGTTGGTGAGTAATAATCCCAGCACCATTCTGCAACGTTTCCGCACATATCATAAAGTCCAAGACCGTTTGCATCCTTTGTAGAAACATCGTGAGTAGTAATACCGCTGTTTTCGCCGTACCAGGCAACAGCATTTATATTTGCGTTTCCCGCATAAGGAGTTGGAGAAGAACCTCGTCCATCACGGGCTGCAAATTCCCATTCTGCTTCTGTAGGAAGACGGTAACCGTTGGCAAGGAAGTTACATACAACGCGCTTCCATACAGGACTGGTTGCTTCAAAGCCGCTAAGATCTGTAGTTGTTCCAATGCTGTAGCATGGAGTAAGACCGTTGAGCTTGCTTAGCATATTGCAGTAAAGAATTGCTTCGCACCAGTTTACACATTCAACCGGACGATTTTCGCCCTGCAGCTTAGAAGGATTTTTTCCCATTACATAAGAATACTGAAGCTGTGTAACAGGGACTTCGGACATATAAAAGCCTACAAGAGTTATAAGGCTGTTCATTGTACCGCCACCCATTACAAACTGGCCGCCTGGAATAAGAATCATCTTTGGACTCTTGCCAAGCTGGGCACGTGGCTCTGCAGAACCTTCTATATCAGTTCCTTCTGCGCCTTCTTTGATTACCCTTACAGGTACACCACATTTAGAGCAGAATTTATCTACAGCACTCAGAGCATTTCCACATTCCGTGCAGGACCGAAAAACCTTAAGTCCTCCAACAGGGAAACCGCACCTGAAACAAAAATGAGCCTCTTCCGGAAGTTCCGTATTACATTTGTCACACTTCATAGTCTACTATTATAACACCTGTACAGTTTTTTTTCTAGAATTATTTATAATGCGTTTTATAGTTGAAAATTCACTAATTTTAACTTATATTTAAAGTATGGATGTAGGCGATATACAAGCAGAAAAAGAAGCTGAAAAAAAAGAGGCTCAGAAGGCTGAAGGCGAAAAACAGTCGTTCTTTCAGAGTTTATTTTCGAATTTGTTTAAATCTTCAAATCCGGAAGCAGAAAAAAAACGCAAGCTCAAGGCAATTGCAAAGACATTTTCTAAAACCAAGTACCACAACTTTTACAAGCCTTCTTCAATTGAGGTAATGCCTCCTTTTGCAAAGCTTTTTTATGACATTTACAAGCTCATTTCTCCGGCACAGATTCAGTTCAAGTCAAATCAGAATCCAAATCTGTACAAGACTCAGGTAATAAACTATTCACTTTCGGAAAAACAGATTGACCTTCTGGAGCATTTTGACCAGCAGAAAATTATGGAAATGGCAAGGCAGATCCCTCTGCAGCAGCTCACAACAAAAATGGAAGAAGAATTTTCTGTTTTCTCTGCAGAATTTGATAACGAGCGAATGAATAAGACCGAAAGCATTTATAAGGCATTCAGTATTTTTCAGGAATTCTGCTGCTATGATTACTATGTTCTCATAAAGAAATTCTGTTCTGGTTTCCAGGAGTTTAACTTTAACTCACAGCCTAACTTTGAAAAAATTAATGCAGAATATATTACCGATGATCTTAAGGAATTCTGCGCCATTGCATACGCCATTACCGACGAAAATCTTTTGTGGAACGAGCTCTTTACCTTCTTTAAGGAAACTCAAAGTTCAGAAACCGTGTCTTATGGTAACTGGAAAAAGGTAATTGCAAAAATAAAGAATATTCAGCAATCAGGTGCCTTTGAACTTATGATTCGTCATATTTCGGGCAATACAGATTATGTTACCCAGGTGCCTTCTCACTATGCTTCGCTCATAGAACCTTATATGGATAAAATTTCAGAAGAGGTTCACACTACCCTTTCTAAAATCAACAGCCAGCAGAAGGAAAACAAAGCTAATCAGATTTGTGAACAGATTTTTGGCAGCACCGATTTTCAGACTCTGCATTTTTATGTTGCAACTGCAAATGACGGCTTTGCAAAAAAGGATTTGAGTACCTTTAC
>JAFYDO010000324.1 GCA_017544745.1 Treponema sp.
CCTTATCTTGATATGAAGGGCTGTTCTTTGGAGCTTGCCCAGCGCAACAGTCAGATTTCAATTCCTTTTGCAGTGTCTTCTTTGGGCTACGGCTTTTTGTGGAATAACCCTGCAGTAGGCCGCGCAAACTTTGCAAAAAACGTTACCGAATGGACTGCCGAAAGTACAAAGCAGCTGGATTACTGGATTACCGTTGCCGACACACCGGCTGCCATTATGGAAAACTTTACCGCTGCTGTTGGCCGCGCTCCTGTTATGCCGGATGAATATCTTGGATTCTGGCAGTGTAAGCTCCGTTACCGTACTCAGGAAGAAGTTCTTGAGGTTGCACGCAAATACAAGGAAATGGGAATCCACCTTGATGTAATTGTAATAGACTTTTTCCACTGGCCGCGTCAGGGTGACTGGTGCTTTGATAAAGAATACTGGCCGGATCCAAAAGCAATGTGCGACGAGCTTCATGCAATGGGTACAAAGGTAATGGTAAGTGTATGGCCAAACGTAGATAAAAAATGCTCGCACTTTTACGAAATGCAGGATAAGGGATATCTTGTGCGCACCGAGCATGGAACAAATTCTACCTACGACTTTAACGGCGACTGCATAAGCTTTGATGCAACCAACCCGGAAGCACGAGAGTACCTGTGGGATATCTGTAAAAAGAATTATGCCGATTACGGTATTGATATGTTCTGGCTTGATAACGCTGAGCCGGATTACAATGTTTACGACTACGGAAACTACCGCTACCAGATGGGCAGTGCCTTGGCCTGCTCAAACATCTATCCAAAACTTTACAGTCAGGCATTCTATGACGGAATGAAGGCTGCCGGCTACAAGAACTTTGTAAACCTTGAACGCTGTGCCTGGGTAGGAAGCCAGACCTTGAGCCAGGTACTCTGGAACGGAGACGTACAGTCAAGCTGGGAATGCCTCCAGGATTCTATCGTTGAAGGCTTGAATATTGGGTTGGCCGGTATCCCATGGTGGACTACAGATATAGGCGGCTTTATGTATGGTGACCCGAGCGACAAAAACTTTGTAGAGCTTTTGCTCCGCTGGTTTGAATTTGCAGTATTCAGTCCGGTTTTGCGTCTGCACGGAGACCGCGACCCTCATAATATTCCGCCTCTGGACAAAGATCCAAACCGTGGTTATGGTGGCGGCTACCTCTTTACCGGCCAGCCAAACGAAATCTGGTGCTATGGACCACAGGCCCAGAAAATTATGGAAGCTCAGATTAAGCTCCGTGAATCGTTTAAACCATATATTGCCAGCGTAATGAAAGAAGCCAGTGCCAACGGAAGCCCTGTAATGCGCACAATGTTCTACGAGTTCCCGAATGACGAAAAATGCTGGGACCTTAAAGACCAGTACATGTTTGGAAGTAAATATCTTGTAGCACCTGTATTAAACCCGGGCCAGACTACCCGCAGCGTATATCTGCCGGCAGGAAAATGGAAGCACATTCACGATGGTAAAGAGTTTGACGGTGGTGCAGTAGTTACTGTTGATGCCCCGATTGAACAGATTCCGGTGTTTGAAAAAGTTTAAGACACCACGTTTACTGGTTTTCCATCCAGCCACGCCTTTAAGTTTTCTTCCGCAATTCCCTGTAATCGTTTGCGTGTCTCATACGGCGCCCAGGCGATGTGCGGGGTTATAATACAGTTTTTGGCACCAAGCAGAGGATTGTCACTTGTCATTGGTTCTTTGAGCAAAACGTCTGCTGCAAAGCCTGCAATTCCTCCTGCATTAAGGCAGTCTGCAAGATCTTTTTCTACAACAAAGCCGCCTCGTGCAGTATTTATAAGATATGCAGTTGGCTTCATCAGAGCAAGGGTATCTTTATTTATAATATTTGTAGTCTGTGGTGTAAGCGGTGCATGAAGTGTTACAAAATCTGAACACTTTAAGAGTTCTTCAAAGGTAACCGCAGTTGGCATGCCTTCTTTTGGAGTGCGTGTACAGCAGATTACCTTCATTCCAAAGGCTTTGCCAATCTGAGCAACGCGACTTCCTATATGACCATATCCAAAAATCCCCAGAGTTTTTCCTGCAAGCTCACTAAGACTGCTGTTCCAGAAGCAAAAATCACGGCATTTTACCCAATCTCCATTCATTACAGCCTGGCTGTGCTGTGCAACCTGATTTGTAAAATAAAGGATAAAAGAAAATACATGCTGTGCAACTGAATCTGTAGAATAAGCGGGAATATTTGTTACTGTAATAGTGTGGCGGCGGGCTGCATCTAAATCAATAACATTATAACCTGTTGCCAGAACGCCAATATATTTGAGGTTAGGGCACTTAGAAAGAATATCTTCTGTAATCTGGATTTTGTTTAAGAAAACTGCGTCGCTGTCTGCAATACGTTGTGCTACCTGTTCCTGAGGTGTTCGCTCATAAACAGTAATATCTGCATACTTTTTTAAAAAATCCCATGGGAGATCACCCGGATTTACCGCATGACCGTCTAAAATAGTGAGCTTTATCATAATTGTAATTAGCCGATAACGTCTACACCGCAGGAAGAGATTGCTGCATTAATTGCATCTTCCTGGCTTGCATCACCGTAATCTACAAGAACCTGCGATTTTTCGCAGTTTGCAACAGCATTTGTTACACCTGCTACTGCGGCAACAGCAGCCTGAACCTTTGCGGCTGTATCATCATCAAACATTCCGACTACATATATCTTCTTTTGCATAGTTAATATTATATTCTATTTTATTTCTTTTTTCAATGAAATATTATGTATAGAAATATAAGATAATTGTAAAAAAAATTATTGTTCCTGCTGCCGGTGCATATAAATAAAGTTCAAAATTGCCATGGAAATAATGATTATATAGCCTATTATACTAAGCATATCTGGAATCTGGGCAAAGAAAATAAAACCAAAGAGTGTAGAAAACAAAACCTGAGAGTATTCATAAATAGAAATCTTATTGGCTGGGGCGTGGTAATAGGCCGCAGTTACAGAAAATTGACCTCCTGCAGCACAGGCTCCGGCGCAGCATAAAAACAAAACCTGCTGCCAGGTCATTGGATTAAAGCTTGTTATCAAATATGGAACCGAAAGCAGCATGGAAAAGGCTGAAAAGAAAAGAATTATGATTTTTCCATTACAACCAAGGTAGCTTAATTTACGGATACTCGCATAAGCAAGGCCTGCACCAACTCCACCCATAAAAGCAGCCAGAGTAGGGAGCATTTTTGTAAAATTAAAGGAAGGTTTTACAATGAGTACCGACCCCAAAAAAGCAATTATTATACAGATTAGTGGAACGGGCTTGATTTTTTCTTTAAGGATTATATAGCAGAAAAGTATTGTAAAGAACGGACCCATTTTATTAAGGATTGTAGCGTCTGCAAGAACAATTCGGTCTATAGCATAAAAGTTTCCGAATACTCCGACTGAGCCTGCAATAGCACGCAAAAATAAAAAGAAGAGTGCACCCTTTGGAATTGTAAGAGAGTCGCGCCCGTTTATTTTTGCATCTTTAATTGTTCCGCCAAGGGCAATTGCAAAAGCAACTACATTACGGAAAAAAGCCTTTTGTACAAAATGAATGTCTCCCGCAAGCTTTACAAAAACTGCCATAAGCGCAAAGAAAAAA
>JAFYDO010000325.1 GCA_017544745.1 Treponema sp.
CGCGATGACAGCGAAAGCCGTGCAAAGTTCATTTTTTATACTCTCATGCATAATAAGGAAGACGAAGCTGTTGCAGAATTTAAACGCATGCAGATGACCCGTTCCGATTTTACTCTCAAGGATTTTTTTACCCGCGAAGATTTTATGGACTACGGTTACATCCTTGCAGAAGAGCTGGTAATCCGCGCAGAGTATTATGATGCATTTCTTTTGCTGGAACAGATTATCAAAATGGAATATTCCTACCGCTATTTTTATATATTTTTCCCCGAAGTTATAAACTTTACGCTATCCATCCTCAAGCGCAATATAGACGGGGTAATTAGCGACGAGCTTGCTCTTGATGTTTATGAACGCGCACTAGACCTTGAGTTAGGCAAAACTAACGACGCCTTCTTTTTACGCAAGATGAGCGAAGAATATCGCCGTCTCGGCGACCTTTCAACTTCTGAAATATGTTTACGAGAATCGTTAAAAATGTTAGTATAGACTTACTATGATCAAGATTAAGACACTGGAAGAAATAGATGGTATAAGAAAGGCCTGCCATCTTACTGCTGATATGTTTAATGAGCTTCTTCCAAAAATCAAGGCCGGCATAAGTACTTACGATATAGACATGTTATTCAAGCATTATATTGAATCACACGGTGGAACTCCTGCATGGTACGTAGAAGATTTTCCCGGTGCTGTGTGCATCAGTATAAATGACGAAGTAATTCACGGTATTCCTTCTAAAAAAAGAATTGTACAGGACGGAGATCTTGTAAGCCTTGATGTAGGAATTAATCTTAACGGTTATATAAGCGATACAACACATTCTGTTTTAGTGGGAAATGTTTCTCCACGCGTACGCAAGCTCAAGCAGGTTACCGAAGAATGCCTGCAGGCTGCAATAAATGCCTGTGTAGTAGGCAACAGAATTGGCGATATTGCAAAAGCAGTTTACGGAATTGCTGCAGAAAAGCACGGTTACGGAGTAGTTTATGATTACTGCGGACACGGGGTAGGGCTTGAGGTTCACGAAGATCCAAGTATTCCAAACGTACCTTTCCGTGGAATGAACCCGCGCATTAAGCCTGGAATGGTGCTTGCACTTGAGCCAATGATTAATCTTGGCACTCCTGATGTAGAGCTTTTGGATGACGGCTGGACTGTAGTTACTGCCGACGGCGAAGTTTCCTGCCACGAAGAACACACCGTTGCAGTCTTCGAAGACCACACCGAAGTGCTCACAGACCTCAATTATAACAAGTAATTAACCAATACCCCGCTTTTATAACAAGTTTTTTATGTTACACAAAGGTATTTTTGGCGTTATATTATATATATAACATCACACACAGGAGATGCAAATATGAAAAAACTTTCAAAATTGTTTATCGGCGCAATGGTTGCGCTCCTTTTATGCGGTCAGACTTTTGCTCAAAACACAAAAGCAAGTCAGGCCCTGAGTATTGTAGAAGCACTGCAGACAACCTTTCAGTCTGTTTCTGACACTCTGCTCCCATCTGTAGTAGAAGTAGATATTACCCAGACAAAGACCTATTCCTCACCATTTGGAGGAAGCTCAAATCCTTTTGAATGGTTCTTTGGAAACGGCAACAGTGACGGTTCCGGCTCAGACGGAAACACCCGTGAGTATCAGACAAGTGGTCTTGGTTCCGGCGTAATTGTACGTAAAACAGGCAATACCTATTATGTACTTACAAATAACCACGTAGCCGGGGACGCAACAAAAATAAGCGTAAAGCTCAACGATGACCGAACCTTTGAAGCAAAGCTTGTAGGTACCGACGATCGCATTGATATTGCACTTATTTCTTTTGAAACAAAAGATAATCTTCCGGTTGCAAAGCTTGGAGATTCAGATAAGGTAAAGGCCGGAGATATCTGTCTTGCTTTTGGTGCACCACTTGGCTACAGCCAGTCTGTAACACAGGGTATTGTTAGTGCCACAGGCCGTAGCGAAAGCTCTATGTCTTCTATCAGTGACTACATCCAGACAGATGCAGCCATCAACCAGGGTAACTCTGGTGGTCCGCTTGTAAACATCTACGGCGAAGTAATCGGAATCAACACCTGGATTGCTTCTTCTTCCGGCGGTTCAGTTGGTCTTGGTTTTGCAATTCCAATCAACAATGTAAAGAATGCAATTGACGCATTTATCAAAGACGGAAAAATCACTTACGGATGGCTCGGAGTTTCTCTGCTCGAAGTAACAGATGACTATAAAAAAGAGCTTGGAGTAGGCAAGGTTAGCGGTGCATTTGCTGCAGAAGTATTTAAGGATTCTCCGGCTTACAAGGCAGGAATTAAACCCGGTGATTATATCACTGAGCTTAATGGCAAGACTGTAAAATCTGTAAATCAGCTTGTGCGCGATGTAGGCTATCTGGAAGCAGGTTCTACAGCCAAGTTTAAGGTTTTGCGTGGTGGTACAAAAACTCTTGAGCTTACTGTAAAAATCGAAGCCCGTGCAAAGGACGTAGACAGTCAGAACAACAAGCTCTGGCCGGGCTTTATTGCAACACCTCTTACCGACGAAGTTCGCGAACAGCTTAAGATAGACAATAAGAAGATTACCGGTGTTGTTGTTGCAAGTGTAGAAGCTAAATCTCCGGCTGCAACTCTTAGACTTCAGGAAGGCGATGTAATCACTGCAGTAAACGGCAAAGCTGTAAAGAATGTTTCAGAATTCTATCAGGAACTTGCAAATGCAACCAAGTCAATCAACTTTGACATTTACTCTAACGGCGGAACCGTAACAACAGGAACCTATAAGTTCTAAAGTTCCGTGCGGTGTAAATCATAGGGGTTTTCCCCTATGTTCTTTACATAATTCTAAACAAAGTGCTATAATCTTTTCTATGAAAACATGGAAGAGATTATTTAGCACTTTTTTTGTTTTGGGACTGTTTACTGCAGTCTTTGCTCAAGCTTCTAATGGAATTAAGACAGATCAGACTTTTCTTTCGGATTATGTAAGTAAAATCTGGACTACCGAAGACGGACTGCCTGGTATGTCCATCACAACTGTTTTGCAGGACCGCAAGGGGTATATCTGGATTGGTACTTACGATGGTCTTGTCCGCTTTGATGGTGTTGAATTTACAACCTTCAGCCGCTCAACAGACCAGCGCTTTGATTTTGCTTCAGCCCGCTCTCTTTACGAAGCCGAGGATGGAACTCTGTGGGTAGGCCATAATGACGAAGGCGTTACAACAATTTCTCCGGATGGGCAAATCAAAAAATATACAATGGATTCAGGTCTTCCTAATAATAAGATAAATGCAATCTGTGAAGACCATTCTCATAATATCTGGCTTGGAACAGCTTCGGGTATATGCTATATAACTCCCCAGGGACAGATAGAAGTTCCAAACGGTCTTGTGGAACTTGGTAAGGAAAAAGTTCTTGTATCAGAGTTTTACTGCGACAACACGGGACGCATTTGGATTACAACGGGTAATAAAGGCGAATTTTTTGTATATGAAAATAACAGAATTCAGTATTTTGACGGAATAAAAAAGGTAGAAAATCCTGCTGTAAAATGTATTAC
>JAFYDO010000059.1 GCA_017544745.1 Treponema sp.
ACAGTGCGGCTCTGCTGCTGTATATTGTAGCGGAAAAAGTATGCAAACTGTTCAATAAAGTAGCAGGTTTTATCTGCATTTTCCATCATAGCAAGCTGGGCTCCGGTGTTGAGCGTATTAAACAAAAAGTGCGGATTAATCTGGTTTTGCAGGGCACGCAGCTGGGCGTCGGTATACAGTGCCTGCATTTCAATTTCCTTTTCCTTGAGCTCGGCTTCGGTACGTGCTTTTTCCCAGATTGTATCAATATATTCGCGGATACTTATAATCATTCGGTCAAAAGCTGTACAGATTGCTCCGATCTCATCATTTGTAGAACGGTTAAAAAGCGGCACGTCAAAGTTTCGTTTGGCAACCTTATGCGCAACCTCCGAAATATCTGCAAGCGGTTCCATAATGGAAGTAATTGTAAAATAAAGCACAAAGAAGATGAGCACAGAAAACAGAAGGAAGAAGACAATACTAAGTGTATTTGTAATTACAATTCTGTTTTTGTTTTTGTCGTAAATGTCTGCGTTTTGCTGCAGGCGCTGGTTGTTGAGCTCCAGAATCTGTGTAAGCAGATAGTTGTAGCTGTCCATTGCATACTGATACTGAATGGCAGTTTCTTCTTCGTTGTTTGCGCGGCGTGCAGAAATTGCAAGATTTGAATAATACAAAAAGGCTTCGGTAAGCTGATGAACCGTGTATTCTGTGTGGGTTACATCGTTTTTGGAAGGAAAGCTCTGCAGGTTTTCGTAAAAATCTTCTACCTTAGTGCGCGAATTGTAATACGCATCAATACTTTCAAAGGTGCGGTAGTTTACATAGTTTTCCATTGCAATTTCGGTGGAGGTAACTTCCTGTGTAAAATATGTAAGCTCCGAGTTTGATTTGTAGGAATCGCCAAGGTTATTAATAGAAGAATAGGTGAGCCTTGTGGTGGCAAGAATACTGGTTGCAAGCATAAAAACGGCAATTCCAACACTTACCATTATTCGCCAGCGCAGGCTTTTATTGCGGACATAATTTACGGGGTTCAGATTTTTTTTCATTCCTGCGTCCTGCTTATTTTTACGTCCGCTGTTACATAGCTGTTTGCATATCCTTTGTTGCGGTATTCAAACAGCTCCCTCATTGCACGTTCGCCAATCTTTTCGGGGTCCAGGGAGAAAAGCTCTGTTATGTAGCCCTTTTGAAGATAAAGCTGGCAAACCTCGTTTCCACCAAAGCCCAGGAGTCTGTAGCTTCTGGTTAAGAATCTTTCCGGGAGCTCCTGCGCCATTTTAATTGTGTCGTCTTCTGTAAGGCAGATAAATATATTGCTTTCACCGTAAATGTCCATATCTTGGGGAATTGTTTCCATTACGGTAAGTAAGATAGTCTGATTATCCTGGAGTGCCGACTGAATGCCGCTTATGAGGTTAGAAGAATTTGCGGTAAGGGAGCTGCAGATAATAAATACATATCCGCCGTCGGTAAGCAGGCTCTGAACTTCATCTGCAATTTTTTTTCCAAGCTCCCAGTTGTTTATACCAATAAACGAAATCTGCTGCATGTTTGGAGAAAACTGACCTGTGGTTATCAAAGGAATAACAGGGTCGTCTGCTCTCTGCAAAAGATACGGTGTTTCATCCGGAGAATCTATGTAAGCAATTATTCCGTCGGCATTCATAAAGGAGCAGTAATCAAAAAGCTTTTGAATGGAGGTTGTGTCGGCTTCTGAATCCGGGACATGAAGGTCTACAAGCGCGTTGTAGGAATCGGCAACCTGTGCGGCACCCTGATACAGCTCCGAAAGAAAGGTCTGGTTTTCGTAAGTCCCTGTAACAATTACATGGTAAAGACAGGTGTCTGCCGGATTATATTCGTTCTGAGCCTGATTTTTTGTTCGCGAAATAATAAGGGAAGAATAAAAAACAATTGAAAAAACGAGGAAAGCAATAAATGAAGAAATAAGCATGACCCATTTTACGAGTCTAATTGTTTTCTTTTCCATAGCTGAACGTTACGCCGGTTTTTCCGCTTTTGTAGTCTGCAGTGACAGTTCCGCCCTTTGCAAGTTTTCCAAAAAGAACTTCATCAACAAGCGGGTTTGCAATGCTTTCTTCTATTACTCGTGCCATGTTGCGGGCACCAAATTCCTTTGAATAACCTTCTTCGGTAAGATGGTCTATGCACTTTGGTGTAACGATGAGCGTAATTTTTTTTGCCTTTACGCGCTGGGCAAGCTTTACAATTTCCTTCTGGCAGACCATGCGTACAATCTTTTTATCAAGGTAGCCGAATGGAATTACTGCATCAAGGCGGTTTCGGAATTCCGGCTGGAACTGACGGTTGATTGCTTCCATCAAGGTTGCTTCGTCGTAGGAGGCGTCTGGGGTTCCAAAGCCTATGCCGCTTCTTTCCATTTCGCGCGCTCCCGCATTACTGGTCATAATTATGATGCAGTTGCGGAAGTCTGACTTGCGACCCTGATTGTCGGTGAGCACTCCATAGTCCATTACCTGCAGGAGTATATTGTAAATATCTTCGTGTGCTTTTTCAATTTCGTCAAAAAGGATTACTGCATTTGGGGTTTTGCGTACATCCTTTGTAAGCTGGCCGCCTTCTTCAAAGCCAACATAGCCCGGAGGAGAACCTACCAGACGGCTTACACTGTGCTTTTCCTGATACTCACTCATATCATAGCGCAAAAGTGGCATTCCAAGAGTTTGAGCAAGACAGCGTGCAAGCTCGGTTTTTCCACAGCCGGTTGGACCTACAAAAAGATAACAGGCTTCCGGTTTGTCCGGATTTCTAAAGCCTGCACGGGCACGTTTTACTGCTTTTGTAAGAGTGCTTACTGCTTTGTCCTGTCCAAAAATCTGTGCGCCCAAATTTGTTTCCAGATAGCGCAGCTTGTCTTTGTCGTCGCCTGTTACAGAATCAATAGGAAGCTTTGCCATTTTTGCAGTGATGCGGCGTATTGAAGCAACAGTTATCTGGTGGCTGTCTTTATGAATGCGCTGCCAGGCTCCTGCTTCGTCAATTATGTCTATTGCTTTGTCCGGAAGTCTCTTGTCCGGCATATACTGAACCGAAAGATCTACTGCTGCTTCAAGGGCTGCGGCGGCATATTTTACGTTGTGGTAGGCTTCGTATTTAGGTGCAAGTCCCTTTAAGATTTTTATTGTGTCTTCGCGGTTAGGTTCTGTTATATCAATTTTCTGGAAGCGGCGCGAAAGGGCACGGTCTTTTTCAAAATGAGCAGTGTATTCTTCAAAGGTAGTAGAACCAATTACGCGTATGCTTCCGTCGGCAAGGGCAGGTTTAAGCAGGTTTGCTGCATCCATCTGCGAGCTTCCGTTGGAACCGGCACCCATAATCATGTGGATTTCATCAATAAAAAGAATTACATTTTTCTTTTCTTTTGCTTCGTCAATTATGGAGTGGAGTCGTTCTTCAAAGTCACCGCGGAATTTAGAACCTGCAAGCAAAAGCCCTACATCAAGAGAATAAATTGTAAAATCTTTAAGAGGCTCCGGGACATCTCCGCTTACAATGCGCTGGGCAAGGCCCTGTGTAATTGCAGTTTTACCAACTCCTGCATCTCCAACATGGAGCGGATTATTTTTACTGCGGCGGCAAAGCACCTGTATTGTTCGTTCAATTTCTTCTTCGCGGCCAATGAGCACATCGTACATGCCCTTTTTTGCCATTTCTGTCATGTCTACAGCAAAGCGTGCAAGCCCGCCTTCATTATTGGACATGAGCTCCGGCGGAAGTTGGGAATTCTGATTTTGTTTTTGGATGCGGTCGCGTTCCTTTTGAGTTCCGTGAACGCCCTTTATGCGGCCAATAGTTTCCAAAAGCTTAAATTTATCAAGGCCACTGGAACGCAGGTAGTAGGAGCAGTAGTTGCGTTTTTCGTCATACATGCTCACCAGAACATCCGTAATATCAATCATTTCTGATTCGCTTGAAACACAGTGGAAAACGGCTCTGTTCATTACAGACTGAAATCCGGCTGATTCTACAGGCGCGTTTACCATTTTTGAGTCTGCATTTTCGGAAACAACAGGAACTTTATTTGCAAGAAATTCCGAAATATTTGAACGAAGGGCTTCCCAGTCACTGCCGCTTTCTGCAAGTATGTGACATACAAATTCATTCTGGAGGGCAACGGCAAGCACATGTTCCGGGGTAAAAAATTCATGACGGTTGATTTTTGCCTGAACCAGAGATTCCGACAAAATTTTTGAGAGCATAGGACTAACTTTCATCTGTCTTATGACAGTTTTGTCTTTCTTCTCGTTACTCAACTTCTACCCTCAGCGGAAAACCATTTTTCTTGGCAATGCTGCGTGTAAGATTTGTGCGCGAAACTGCAATATCATAGGTGTAGGTGCCGACAACAGCGCTTCCCTGTTCATGTACAGTCTGCATTAAAAGCTCGGCATTGTCCTGCGATTTATTAAAAACCGAAACAAGTACGTTAACTACAAAATCCATAGTGGTATAGTCGTCGTTATAAAAAACAACGTCTTTTTCTGGAGGAACTTCTATAGAGGTTGTCTCTGCAATGCCGCTTCCTGTGTGTAACGGCTGATTAATAAATTCGCTCATAACCTTAAATATATCACATTTTTGTAGTATAATAAACATTATGGCAAAGAAAAAAATAAAATTAAAATTTGTGTATGATGCGCCGGTTACACTCAGTTTTGCACTTGCAGTTCTGGTGATTTTTATTCTGGACACTTTTGTATTTAAAGGAAAGCTTTCGGGGCAGTGGCTCTTAAGTCCTACTGCTGCAGGAGGTGTGCTTCCTTTTGCATTTTCTGATTTTGGTTCTATTTTACGTCTGTTTCTGCATATTTTTGGTTATACCGATGCACCGTTTTTAGTCTGCAATTTAATTTTTATTCTTTTGCTTGGTCCTGCTATGGAAGAACGCTACGGTTCTGTAATCATCGGCATTATGATTTTTGTGGCTGCCTTATTTTCGGGCGTGCTCTATGCCTGCTTTTGTAGGGTTCCCGCTTGCGGAGCCGAGCCTGTTGTTTTTATGCTGGTTTTGCTTTCGTGTCTCATGCATCTTTCTCGCAGCAAGATTAGTGCTTCTTCAATTGCAGTAATTGCACTTTTTGTATGCATGCTTGTTCTTCGCAAAAATCTTAATGGTCCTGTCGGCGTTGCAATTGTAGCAGCAGGCGGTTTGTGCGGAAGCCTCTTTGCATTCTTAACTTCTCCAAAAGCCCGCAAAGCCAAAAAGAACGAAGCTGCTATGGCCCAGTTTAATGACGAAAACAGTCCGAGGTTTAGTGTAAAAAGCACAAGAAAGCCAAAGGCCTATGATGATGAAACAACTGTGGTTGGAACTCTGGAGCTGTAAAGGCTTGTGCAGACTGTAAACGAATTTTACAAATCTATTTTTGGCTGTAAGGTGTATAAGATTTCTCTTGATGCCGGTTGTACCTGTCCTAACCGTGATGGAACTCTTGGAAGAGGCGGCTGTCTTTTTTGCGGGAGCCAGGGGAGTGGAGATTTTGTCGCAGATAAAAACTTGAGCGTGACTGAGCAGGTTTCTGCTGCCCGAAAGTTAGTTGATCCTAAATCTGCCGCAAGTCTAAAGTACATTGCTTATTTTCAGAATTTTACAAACACCTATGGGGACCTTGAGGTGCTTACGGCAAAATGGCGGGAGGCACTGGCTTGTGAAAATGTAGTTGGGCTTGCTCTTGGAACCAGACCGGATTGTATTTCCCAAGAATGCCTTGCTGTGCTTGCGGCTTTTGTCCGTCAGGGATTTTTTGTGCAGCTGGAGCTTGGTTTTCAAACTGCCTGCGAAGAGACGGCAGAGTTTTTTCACCGGGGCTATAAGAATGAAGTTTATTTTGATGCAGTAAAGAGGATTCACAAAGCGGCTCCGGGGGTTCATGTTGTGACTCATGTTATGTTTGGTTTGCCTTGTGGAGATGTGCCCGAGTCCTCTGAACAGATGATGGATTCTGTGCGGGCAGTAGTTGACGCCGGCAGCGATGGAATTAAGATTGTAAATCTTTATATTTTAAAAGGGAGTGGTTTTGAAAAATTTTACAGGCAGGGTAGTCTGCGCCTCCTTGAATATAAAGAGTATCTGGGGCTTGTTAGTCGGGCCTTACAGCTGTTGCCGGAGAGGATGGTGGTTCACAGACTTGCGGGAGACCCGGACCATAAAAATCTTGTGGCTCCTGCCTGGTGCAGCGACAAAAAAAGAATTTTGAATGATTTGAATAAGCTTTTTGCAGAATTAAATTGTGATTGTTGACGGGCGGGGCTTTACATTCTTTACAAAAAAATCCAGATCCAGGCTGTATTGAGAATCTATATATTCCGGCGGGTAGATAAGACGGATTTTTTCTGATTTGCCTGTGGCTGTCCTGCGGGAAATGGCTCCGTTAAAGCGGATGATGTCGGTAGCTGCCTGTGTGTATCTTTCCTGGTGCTTCTGTTTGAACAGAAATGCAATAAACTTAATCTGATTTTCTTCTATTGTTTTGTGTTCGCAGCAGCATAAGTCCAGTTTATTTTTTTCTGCCCAGTCATAAAAGCTTTGGAAAAAGTCGGCAGGCCTTGTTTTGAGAGCGTGGCAGATTGTCAAAAACCAGGGAACTGCGCGGCCATCGTTGTAAAAATAGGTGCAGGCCTGGGCGAGGCTTTGAGCTTTTATTTTATCCTGCGGCGAGAATTTGTCTGTTTTGATTATGTTGTAGGGAGGAGCCGTTTCAAAGGTGAGTCCTAATTCTTCTGCACGGTCAAAAAGGTCTGTGCCCGGGAGCACCGAAAGACAAAATATTTCCAGGTTGTTAGGGTAGAGTGAGGCTGCAAAATTAATTCCTTCGCGGAAGGAGGTAAAGCTTTCTCCGGGCAGGCCGTAAATAAGGTCCAGCCCAAAGGTCACTCCCTCCTGGTTTAAGATGCCTATGTTTTTTACAAACTGCTTTTTGTTAAAGGGTCGGTTTACCTTGCGCAGGACATTTTCGTCGGCACTCTGGAGTCCTATCTGCAGGGCGCAGGGAATCTTTGTAAAAGCCTTTGCCATCTGATGGTCAATGAATTCTGCACGAGCTTCAAAATAATAAAAGGTATTCGGAGTGACGCGCGCAATTTTTTTGAGAAGGGACAGAGCACGTTCTTTGTTTGCGTTATAAGTCGGGTCCAGTACAAAAACCTGAGGAACCTTTTTTTGTGCAAAAAGCTCCAGCTCTTTATCTATGCGCTCTTCCGGAAAAAGTCGTACAGTTTTTTCGCCTTTTGATTCATAGCAGTAAGAACATTTAAAGGGACAGCCGCGTGCCAGCTCCCAGAGGGCGCCGCCAAATTCTGTAGGATCTATAGTGCCGTCCAGGTAGGGACTATGGAGCAGGGACAGGTCTGTAGAGTTTGAAGCCCCTTCATAGCACGAAAGAATTTCTTCTTTTGCAAGTTTCTTTCCGCGGGACAGAATTATTTTTTCAATAAGGCGCGGAACCTTTGTTTCTCCTTCGCCGCTCACTGTGTAATCAAAGGAGTTTTCAAAAACATCCGGGTGTGCAGTAATTTCCGGGCCGCCTGCAATTATGATGATGTTGTGTTTATGGAGTCTGCTTGCGCAAAGTTCAAAAATCGTTCTGTTCCAGACAAAAACGGACATACAGACAATCTGCGGTTCTTCCTTAAGCAGATAGTCAGCAATGTAGTTGGCTTTTTGTTCATCAGTTTTTAAAAGAAGAATTTCTTTATCCTCGCGGCTAAACGAAATCAGTTTTACCTGGCATTCTTTTTGTGTCCCCGGATAATGCTTAATTGCCGAAGCCACACATGCAGCACCAAGCGGCAGCGCCTGAGGAGATTTTTCAACTAAAAGGGTAGTGCAGATTATTCTGGTCATCAAAATTACTATAATATAAAGAAGAAAAAAGATATAGTTTTTTGAGAAGTACAGGTATATAATTGTGAATGTAGATTGCTTCGTTGTGCTCGCAAGAACGGAGGCCTTATGGCAGATAAAATAGAAAGAATTTCAAATATCTCATATGACACAACAAAAGTCCCGCGCGTTCGTGGTTACACCAAAAAAGAACGCCAGAAAAAAATGGAAACAATCGAAAAAGAGTCCCAGAAACATTTGGAAGCTCTTACCGAAACCCGCGACTATCTTGCCAAATATCCAACCCCCAAAGGCGTCCCCTTTACAGACCTGCTTGACCAGGCTATGGGCATCTCCAACAAAATACCCCCCGCCGATGACGACGAAGGGTATGTATTAGATATATCGCACGGTTCCTGAGCCTGCCGAAGGCACCTTGTCATTGTCGGGCTTGACCCGACAATCTCTTTCACAGACCGTTCACCCAGGTGGTGCATTCGGTTTTGAAGGCATCAAATACTTCATCCGAAACAAACTTTTCCTGCAGGGCAGAAGAATTGATAGTTTGTTTCATGCCTGACAATTGCTGCATTGCAGTGGTATAAGTTTCTGCTTTTGTAAAAGTAAAACCATCTGTGCTCAGGTTAGTACCTTGAACTTTATAGCAAGGATATGAGAAGGTATCTCCTCGCATTGATTCAAAATCAATATATTCAATATTTGATGTAAGGGTATCGTCTATATAATAAGAATAGGATGTGTTCGGTGGAGTACCTGCGGCTTCTTTTTTGATAGTTTTACCGTTTGTATTAATATACTTCAATGGAACATAATAAAATTCTTTTGCATCTTCCTTTTGGGCAATCAGGTAACCGTCTTTATCAAAGATTCTGTTAAGGTCTCCATCTGCTGTGTAATAAGCATAAAACTGCTCTGTTTGACGTAAACATTCTTTTTCGCCGGCATCATCAAGCCAGTAATAATCA
>JAFYDO010000060.1 GCA_017544745.1 Treponema sp.
CTACAGCATCCTTGTGGCCTTTTTGTATTCTTCAAAACCTGGTTTTTGGGACTGTCGCTTTTCGGCCATTGGGATACTCACAAATAAAAACATCAGTGTGTTTACAAGAGCACCTGTTAGTAAGAACCAGCTTTGACCGGAAACTGGCATAGAAAAAAAGCTGGTCCAGGCTATTCCCCACCACATAAGGATTTCGCAGGCGTAATTTGGGTGGCGAGATTTTTTCCAAAGCCCTGTGCGTATAAAGTTTCCGCGATCCGGGCTTTTGTCGTTTCTGAACCTGTGCATCTGAATATCTGCAATGCCCTGAAAAACCGGAGCAACAAAACTGAGCAAAAGAAACGGCGCAGAAAAAAAGTTGAGGGCTGCCCCCTGGTGAAACGCAATTACAGCAGGCAGCACGCAAAGATAAACTACAAGCGTTGGAAAAAGATGTATCCCCAGAAAGTTTACAAGCGGATAAAGTCTGCCTGTTTTTTCCCGGAGCATTGTGTACCGCCAGTCCTGATATTCAAAGCTTTTAAAAGTATAAGCCCAGTTTACGGTAAGGCGCAGTCCCCACAAAAGTACTGCTGCAAAAACAATCCAACCAAAAAAGGAAGTGCCGCATTTTACAAGAGCCGCACATAAAATTACAGGCGGCTGCACACTCCAGTACGGATCATACACAGAAGCATTTCCAAAAATCAGGCTGAAAATAAACACAATTACTGTTGCAAAAATGTCGGCAAGCAGTAGCAAAAGCGGGTAAGAAAAACTGGTGACGCGGGCAAGATAATTATAGAAGAACAATCCTCCCGTAATGGCCAGCGCGTAAACAAAAAGAATTATAATAAAACTTACAAAGCGGTTTTTAATCATCATTATGCCTTAAGCTGGGCAACAATCGGTTCAATATATTTTTTGTCCGAGATGTCAAAGGACTTGGAGAGCATCTGAACCTGAGCCAGTTCTTTTTGGGTAATATCTTTTTTGTTAGAAAGCATTTTTACAAACATCTTGAGCATGGTGCGCGAACCCCAGCCCATTTTTTCGTAGTTCAGGCCGCCGGGGCAGTAAAAAGCCTGGATCTTTGACCATTCGT
This sequence comes from Treponema sp., assembly GCA_017544745.1. The sequence continues at coordinate 1,085 of JAFYDO010000060.1, forward strand.
CGTCTGTAAAGTTGCGGCGGAGTGCATTTTGAACCTCCGGAGCTTCTGCAGGACTTGCGCCAACTAAAAAGACAAAGAGCTTTTTGCCAGCTGCAGCAAGAGAAGGAAGCTGTTTTTTGAACCACGCAACTTTAGAAACAGACTCCGCCATGCACCAGCTGCCAAAAACAACGGCGTCATATTCTGTAAGTTTGATCCTGCCTGCTTTTTTGAGCGGCACTGCTTCGCAACCGGTTGCCTCTGCAATCCAGTCTGCATATTTTTTTGTAAAGCCTGTCTGGCTGTTGTATATTACGATTGATTTCATTTTATGCGTCTCCTGTGTTATTTTGTAAGTCTGTCAAAAGCAGGTTTTGGATTTCCGTCGCCGTCAAAAAGAAGCGGGCAGTCTCCACGACCAGGGGCCGGGAAGTTGTTTTTCCAACTCATGCGGTCGGTAACACCCCAAAGAACAACGTCCTTTAAGATACCTGCTTTGGCTTCCTTCTTAAAGCATTCAAAAATCTGGTAGTAGCGTTCTGCCTGCTGTTCCAAAAAAGCCTGATCGTATTCGCGGCGCGGATCGGGATGTTCAAAATCCTTATCAACATAGGCAGAAACTTCCATCTCTGTAACAATTACGTTAAGGCCAAGGCTTCCGTACAGTTCAATTGTCTGTTCAATTTCGCTAACCGGAGGATTTTGAATGTTTATATGCATCTGAAGTCCCACTGTGTCTACAGGAACTCCACGCTCTTTCATGCCTTTTACAAGCTTGTACATGCCCTGACGCTTACCTTCTATCATTTCGAGATTATAGTCATTGATTACAAGACTTGATTTTGGGAACGCTTCTTTTGCCCAGAAGAAGGCTTTGTCTACATAATCCGGACCAAGAATATCAAACCACTGGGAGCGGTCGGCCCCATCACGCAACACAAAGTTTTTGTCGGAAATACATTCATTTACGACGTCCACAGAGCAGATGTCGTCCTTGTAACGCTCACCAACGGTAAAAATATACTTCTTGAGGCGTTCTTCGAGCAGTTCTTTGCTTGCTTTTCCACCATTACCGTCTTCAAAAATCCAGCGTGGCGACTGATTATGCCATACAAGAGTGTGCCAGCGCATTGCCTGATTGTTCTGTTTTGCAAAAGCAAGCAATCTGTCTGCCCCGGAAAAATCAAACTGATCCGGTCCATGATAAATACTGCCCATTTTACATTCATTTTCTGCAACAACAAGATTAAATTGTTCTGCAGCAAGCTTTTTATCGGGCATTTGACCCTTTGGAAAAGGCTGTGGCTCCGGAAACTTAAAAACAGGCATTCCCGGCTGCGGCTTAAAGTTCTTCTTGAACTCTTCCATCCGCTTTTTCATATTCTGAAACAGCTCGTCTTTTTCGGCGTCATTCATCAAAATAATGCCGCTTATTGCCGCTCCTACTCTAAAATAATCTTTGTAATTCTCATATAAAAATTTACTCATGGCTAAATTATATCTTAAAATCCCAAAAAAGATAGTAAAAATATATACAGTATAGGTATTTTTAACCTTCTAAATCGTAAAAATTTCAACAATATAAGAGAAAATTCTTAATGCAAAATTTATGATTCGGGTTTATAATATAGTACAATTAGGAGTATCATTATGCGAATTAAATCTGTATTCAGTCACAGTTTTGAAAAATACGGAAAGGTTCTTACAGGTTATGATGTAACAGACCTTCTTAAAAAACTGGATGACACAACTAAAAAACCGGATAATGCTGTAATTTACGAACCGGGTGATGCTGGTCTTGAAAGCCTGCCAATCGCTAAGGAATTCAGTGATAATGCATACGGTGGAATGCCAATTCAGGTTGGTTACTGCAACGGTAACAATACAAAGCTCAATTGTCTTGAATGGCACATTGGTTCAGAGCTCAATATCCCTTCTAACGACATTGTTCTTTTGCTTGCATCGCTTCAGTCTGTAAAGAATGGAAAATTGAACACAAGTGCTGTAGAAGCATTCTATGTTCCTGCAGGAACAATCGTTCAGGTTTACGAAACAACCCTTCACTACGCACCATGTAATGCTGTAAAGAACGGCGAAGTTTCTAAAGAAGGCTTCCGTGTTATTATTGTTCTTCCAAAGGACACAAACACAGAAAAACCAAAGATTGACGAAAAGAATCTTAACGACAAGCTTCTTTGGGCACGCAACAAGTGGCTTATCGCTCATCCAGATTCAAGCGAAGCAAAGGCAGGCGCTTTTGTGGGATTGTCTGGAGTGAACATTGATATTGCAAAGGCAAAATAAAAATATAGGAGTATAAAAAAATGATTAACAACAAACCAAAAATCAAAATCGGTATTGTGGCTGTTAGCCGCGACTGTTTCCCAGAGTCTTTGGCTGTAAACCGAAGAAAGGCTCTTGTTGAAGCTTACACAAAGAAGTATGGCGCAGACGAAATTTACGAATGCCCAATCTGTATTGTAGAAAGCGAAATCCACATGTGCCAGGCATTGGAAGACATTAAGAAGAACGGATGTAACGCACTTTGTGTTTACCTTGGTAACTTCGGTCCAGAAATTTCTGAAACATTGCTTGCTAAGCACTTTGAAGGTCCAAAGATGTTCTGTGCAGCAGCAGAAGAAACATCTAAGAACGGCGGACTTATCCAGGGTCGTGGCGATGCTTACTGTGGTATGCTCAACGCTTCTTACAACCTCAAGCTCCGCAATATCAAGGCTTATATTCCAGAATATCCGGTAGGAACAGCTGAACAGTGTGCAGACATGATTAAGGAATTTGCACCAATCGCTAAGGCTGTTTATGCTTTGAATCACCTTAAGATTATTTCTTTCGGACCACGTCCACTCAACTTCCTTGCTTGTAACGCA
>JAFYDO010000061.1 GCA_017544745.1 Treponema sp.
ACCGAGCAGGATACCCGTAATTATGCCCAGTATTCAAAATTGCCATGCTTTGATCCTTCCACACCGCTCGAAGCCTATCAGATGGTGCAGGAGGCCTTTGAACTTTCCGAAAAATATAACACTCCCGTTTTGCTGCGTCCTACCACCCGCGTTGACCATGCCTACGAAAGTATGGATTTTCCTGAGCTGGGGCCATGCCGTACGCCGGGTGCTTTTGAAAAAGATTCTGCCCGCTGGGTAATTTTCCCAAAGGCCTCGTTTAATAATCACAAGCGCATTTTTGACCGCAATGAAAAAGTGCTGCCGGATGAGTTTAGTAATAGTAAATGGAATTGCCTTGTGGTCAATGATAACGTTGTGGTCCCTGAGGCTCTCGAAGGGCCGCAGAAGATTGCCTTTGCCGCAGGAGGAATAAGCTACTGTTACTTAATGGAAGCCTTATCTTTGTTAGGAATGACTAACTATCCCGTTTTAAAAATCGGAACCCCATACCCATTTCCAAAGCAACTTGCAGAAAAGTTTTTGCGGAACCACGGCAAGGTAATTGTTTTTGAAGAACTGGACCCTGTTATAGAAGAAAACTTAATCCGCGTGGCAGGTAGCGCAAATATCAATGTCAAAATCAGCGGCAAGCTGGATGGCACCGTTCCTGTTGCCGGCGAGTTGAGTGTGGAAATTGTGAAAGAGATCCTGAAACAAGTTCAGGATGACGATGGCATTCAGGATGACGCGACCTGTCATGCCGAACTTGTTTCGGCATCTCCCTCTCTTCCAATCCGTCCACCAGTTCTTTGTGCCGGCTGTCCACACCGCGGAGCCTTCTACGCCGTAAAACAGGCAATGAAAGGCAAGAAAACCGTCTACTGCGGAGACATAGGCTGCTACACTTTGGGCAACGCCCAGCCGCTGGATATGACAGACACCTGCCTTTGTATGGGTGCCGACATTACCATGGCCCAGGGCTTTTATCACAATGAGCCTGACCGCTATTGCTTCAGCTTTATCGGGGATTCAACCTTCTTTGCAAGCGGAATCACAGGCGTTGTAAACGGCGTATACAATCAGGCTAAGCAGACAATCTGTATTCTAGACAATTCTACAACTGCCATGACAGGCCATCAGCCGCACCCGGGAACAGGTATGACAATGATGGGCCAGGTTGTAGATAAAATCAGCATAGAAAAAATCTTGCAGGCAATTGGTGTTTCACCTGTTATCACTGTAAATCCTTTTGATCAGAAGGCTGCCGTAGACGCAGTAAAAACCGCAAGCGAAGCCCCTGGAGTAAGTGCAATCATTTTCAAAGCTCCATGTATTGCTATTGCGCAGAAGGTTGGCTGGGAAAAACCTCATGCTCTTACCGTAGACACCGCAAAATGTATTGGCTGCCGCAAGTGTATAAATGAGCTTGGATGCCCGGCACTGAGTGTTGCGGGAAAGAAAGTTGAGATAGATAAGAGCCTTTGTACAGGCTGCGGACTATGTTCACAAGTGTGTCCAACAGGAGCAATTTTATGAGTAAAAATATAATCATCTGTGGTGTTGGCGGGCAGGGTACAGTCCTTGCGGCAAAGGTACTTTCTCAGGCAGCAATTTCTAACGGTGAACATGTGCTTAGTGCAGAAACAATCGGTATGGCACAAAGAGGCGGTTCTGTTGTTAGCCACGTACGTATTGGCGACGATGCCTTTTCTCCACTTGTCCCACAGGGACAGGCAGATGTGCTAATTGCTTTTGAAGCAGCAGAAGCTGTGCGCAATATAGATTTTCTTAAAGCAGACGGCACTGTAATCGTAAACAAAAAAATAGTTCAGCCGGTAACCGCAAGCCTTAGCGGAAAAGCCTTTGACGAAAACGAAATGATTGAGTACCTGAATAAGCGCGCCTCAAATGTTATTGCCGTAGACACCGACCAGGCCTGCCGCGATCTTGGCAGCAGCAAGGTTGTAAATATGGTTTTGCTTGGAGCTGCCAGTAAGAGCGGCCTCATTTCCAAGGACGAACTTGCAGGGGCAATCAAAATGCTGGTTAAACCTGATTTTCTGGAGTTGAATCTTAAAGCTATAGAGTGGTGTAAATAGGAGATATTATGTCTGACCTTGAAAAAGCCCGCGAGTTTTTTGGCGGAGACCTGTATGCAACAGATGCAACCGGTATTGTTATAGAAGAAGTAGGCGATCATTTTGCCCGCTGTTCTCTTGAGATTGCCCGTAAACACCAGAATGCCTATGGCGGTATTATGGGTGGCGTAATCTGTACACTTGCAGATTTTACTTTTGCTGTGTGTTCCAATTTTAATCAGCCACATACAGTTTCTCTTACCTGCAGCATAAATTTTTTGGGAATGGCCAAGGGAAAAAAGCTTGTTTCTTCTTCGCGCCAGATAAAGGACGGTCGTTCTACCTGTACTTACGAAATTGATATTTCCGATGAACTTGGAACAAAGGTTGCCCTTGCTACGTTCACCGGAATGAAGCTTGCTTCTAAAGAATAATTGCTCCTGCCAAAAGTGCAGCGCCCATCAGCATGAAAACAATGTCTCTAAAGTGCACCTTGTAGGATTTTGTACAGCACGCTCTTGTGCGGAGGTAAAAGCCTCTGAGTTCGGCAGCTGTTGCGGTAGATTCAATTTTACGGACAGACGAAATTAGCAGAGGGAAACACAGCGGCAAAATCATTCCAAATTTTTTGAAAGGATTTTTTACTTCAAAGTCTACACCGCGTGCCTGCTGGCTTTCTATAATGCCGCTCATCTCTGTAGAAAAAACCGGAATAAAGCGGATAGCGCTTGTAAAGGTAAACGCATACTTGTACGGAATGTGCAGGTATTTTACCAGTGTGTTAGAAAGGTCGTTCAGGTTTGTAACCGAAATCAAAATGGAAAGCGGCAGGGTTGCGCCAATGAGTCGCAGTACAAGCAGGAGTGCCTTTTCCAGAGCAACGTCTGTAATGGCAAAGCTTCCAATCATAAACAGCGGGTCGCCTTTTCTTATTACGAGCAGCTGCAGAATTACAAGGAAGATTGACATTTTTATAAGACCCTTGAGAATACCAAAGGTACGGGCAAGGAGGCCGTTGCGTTCTTTTCCGTTACCGATAACGCCCATCAGAATGTTGAACAGGATAATTCCCAAAAGGAAAAAGTAATTTGAAGAGCAGAAGGCTGCGGCACAGATTAGAATTGAAACAAATATTTTTACAAGCGGATGCATTTTGTGTAAAACAGAGCCGCCCGGTAAGTAATCCAAAAAGCCTTTCATTAGAGTGCCTCCTTAATTTTTGCAATCATTTCGTCGTCGGTAAAAATGCAGTCAAAGCGTGGACCAAGCAGCTTTGCAACCTGAGCAATCTGCGGTGGAAGTAAACGTGCTTTGTTCAAAAGTGTGTCGTCACCAAGCACCTGGCGGGTAGGGCCTTCTCCCATAATTTCGCCGCGGTTCATTACAATAATATTTTTTGCAAAGTCCAGAACAACCTCCATGTCGTGACAAACCATAATTACAGTTGTTCCGTTTTTGTTGAGCTCGCAGATTTTTCCCATTACTTCCATACACTCGCGGTAATCAAGACCGGTAGTCGGTTCATCAAGAATGAGGATTTCTGGGTTAAGCGCAATAAGGCAGGCAAGACAAAGTCTTTGGCGCTGACCGCGGCTCATATTGAATGGCTCTACATCCGGGTTAAAGCCAAACTCTTTGATTGTATTTTCTACGCGGGTTTTTATTTCGGCTTCCGGTACGTTATTGTTGCGCAGACTGAACGCAATTTCTTCGCGCACAGTCTGGCAGCAGATCTGACGGTCCGGATTCTGGAATAAAAATCCAATATGTTTTGCAAGAGCGCTTACCTTCTGCTTTTTTGTGTTCTGGCCAAGGACGAGCACGTCGCCGGTGCTTGGTTTTAAAAGTCCGTTGCACAGTTTAGAGAAGGTAGATTTTCCGGCTCCGTTAGAACCGATTATTGCGGTAAAATCTCCCTTGTGAATCTGAACGTTTAAGTCTTTAACATTGGCAGTTTCGTTATAAGAAAAGCTTACGTTCTGGAAGGAGAGGACGGTGTTTTTTTTGTCATCCTTGGAATGAATTGTGTCATCCTCGGGCTTGACCCGGGGATCTCTTTCTACGATAGATTGTCGGGTCAAGCCCGACAATGACACTGTTGCCTTCTTTACAATCTCCGCTGCTTCCTGAGCATTAAGACAGATTCTTCCTTCGCCGGTACAGTCGGCCGGCAGCAGGTTTTCCTTTTCCATTTTTCCGGTAAGAGTAAGAACGCGGGGACAGTTAATGCCGGCCTCCTCCATTTCCTTCTGGTGGGTAAGGGTGCTGCGGATTTCGCCGTAGTGAACGCAGGTGCCTTTTTCAAGAACAATGAGCTTTTTTACATACTCGCAAAGGAGCATGATTTTCTGCTCTGCAATTACAATTGTAATTCCTTTTTCTTCGTTGAGCTTTTTAAGAAGGGCAAAAATCTGAACCGATGAGGCAGGGTCAAGCTCGCCCGTTGGTTCATCAAGAACAAGAACTTCCGGTTCAAGGGCAAGAATAGCTGCAAACACAACCTTCTGCTTTTGTCCGCCGCTGAGTGTTGAAATTTCTCTGTGGCGAAGCTCGCTAATGCCAAGTGTTTCCAGCGCAGATGTAATACGATTTTCAATTTGATCTGCAGGGATTCCAAAGTTTTCCAGCCCAAACAGGATTTCGTCTTCTACAAAGTATCCTGTGAGCTGGCTTTCGATATCCTGAAATACAGAACCGACTTTAAGTGCAAGCTTGCCTGCATTAATGTCAAAGGTATCGTCGCCGTCAACCTTTACACTGCCGTAAAAATCGCCTGTGTAGTGGTGCGGGATAAGCCCGTTGATGCTGTTACAAAGCGTAGTTTTTCCCGCTCCAGATTCCCCGATGATGCCTACAAAGCCACCCTTTTCAATTTCGAGTGTAATGTTTTCCAGTGCGTTATGCTTGCCGCCTGCGTACTTAAATGTCAGTTCCTGTATTTGTATCATTATTCTTCAACCTTTTCTGCTTCAGTTTTTTCTGTGTCTTCAATAATTGGTTTCTTCAATGCCTTCATAAGCGGCACATAAAGTGCACTTACGATGATTGCGTTGAGTGTTGCTGTTCCAAGTACGATAGGTACGTATGCAACCATTGCAGATGGATCAGACTTGATGAACACAAACAAAAGCACTGTATAAAGTCCGCCGGAAATTACAGTACTGATAAAGGTTGTAACTGCAGCAAGACCAATCTTTGCACCCTTTGTTTTTCCAGGGATTAAAATCAAAAGTCCCATTGCAAGAGCACCGGCTGCTTCTGATGCAAAGTTCAGATATGGTGTGCCCGGGAAAACCTGGCAGATTGCACCGGCAATAATTCCGATTATAAGGCTGTAGTAAACCTTTGGACGGATAAGCACAATTGCCATACAATACATTGCAATAATAAAGTTAGGCTTCATTCCAAAAAAGTTGATGAAGGTTCCAACAAAAAACTTAAGAACGGCACCAGCTGCCAGAAGTACTGCTGTAAGAAGCAGGTCCTGAAGTGTAATGCCCTTTTTTTCGGTTTGCTTTAATTCGCGTTTTTCCATTTTAGTTTCTCCTTGAGTGCCGCCTCTTATTTAAGAGTTACACGCTGTATATGGGCGGGCTTTATTTAATCTTGTTTTATAAGGGGTGATCTGTCTTCGTCGCGCGTTACTATTAACAGTATCACTTCTTGTTACTGCGAATAGTAACAAGAAAAAATGTTTCTGTCAATAGAAACACAAAAAAAAGTTTAAATTTTTTTTGAGGGGCCAGGAGATTTTTCCCATA
>JAFYDO010000062.1 GCA_017544745.1 Treponema sp.
ACAAAGCTTATGGAGCAGTTTGGCATTGCCTACAATGAATGCAGCGAGCACCAGGACGGAACTGTCATCCACGTAGCTAGCGAAGGAAAATACAGCGGACACATTGTTATCAGTGATGAAATTAAAGACGATTCTGCACAGACTGTAGAAGGCCTGCACAAAATCGGCGTAGAAAATGTAGTTATGCTCACCGGCGACAACGAACGGGCCGCTCATACAGTAGCCGCCAAGCTTGGTCTTAAAAAAGCCTACAGCCAGCTCCTTAGTGCCGACAAGCTTGCCAAGGTAGAAGAGCTAATGGCAGACCTGTCTAAGGGTGGTAAAAAACGCGGCTCCCTCATTTTTGCAGGAGACGGAATAAACGACGCCCCTGTTCTTGCCCGTGCCGACGCCGGAATTGCAATGGGTTCTATGGGTAGCGATGCTGCAATAGAAGCCGCCGACATCATTATTATGGAAGACAAGCCAAGCAAGATCGTAGACGGTATCAAAATAAGCCGCCGCACCCTGCGCATAGTTTACGAAAACCTCTACGGCGCTGTTGGAATTAAAATTGCCATCCTCCTCCTGAGTGCCCTGGGTATCTCAAATATGTGGATTGCAGTCTTTGGCGATGTGGGAGTTACAATTCTTGCGGTTTTGAATAGCTTGAGGTTGTTGAAAAACAGAAGGTAGTGTATACTTCAAATATGTCATACGAAGTAACAGCTACAAGGCGTCGTCCGCAGCAGTTTGATGATCTTGTTGGTCAGGAATTTGTTGCGGCTACGCTTAAAAATTCTATAAAATCAGGAAAAATTGCACACGCGTATCTTTTTTCTGGTCCCCGCGGTTGTGGAAAAACCTCTACAGCGCGTATTTTAGCAAAGGCGCTCAACTGTCAGAACGGACCTACGGAAACTCCGTGCGGAACCTGTTCTAACTGTCAGGAAATTATCAAGGGCTCTTCCCTGGATGTAATTGAAATAGACGGAGCTTCCAACAACTCTGTAGAAAATGTCCGCCAGATTAAGGACGAGATTCAGTTTCCGCCAACTTCAAGCAAATACAAGGTTTATATCATAGACGAAGTTCATATGCTTTCGGGCTCGGCTTTTAATGCTCTGCTTAAGACAATCGAAGAGCCGCCGGAGTATGTTGTATTTATTTTTGCTACAACAGAGCTTCAGAAGGTGCCTGCTACAATTAAATCGCGTTGCCAGCAGTATAACTTCCGTCTGGTTGCAATTGATAAGGTAAAGGAGTGTCTTGCAGACGCTGCCCGTGAGCTTAATGTTCAGGCTGATGATGAGGCACTTTTCTGGATTGCACGCGAGTCTACCGGTTCTATGCGCGACGCCTACACACTTTTTGACCAGATTGTTGCCTTTAGCGACGGTCACATTACCTACGAAAAAATACGCGATAAGCTTGGTCTTGTTGGAATTGACCGTCTTAATACTGTTTTTGAAGCCTGTGCTGCGGGTAAAACAACCGATGTCCTTGCCTGTCTGGACGAATTCCTTCAGAACGGTGTTTCAAATGACCAGCTTATTTCTAACAGTGCGGACTATCTTAGGAGCTTGCTTCTTATTAAAAGCGGCGTAACCAAAGAAGCCTTGCTTGGAAATTCTGTTGAACGCTATAGTAAAGCAGTTTTGCAGGCCTGGAACCCTATTCAGATTGAACGCGGGCTTTCAATTTTCCTGCAGCTTTACCGCGATATACGTTATTCACTTTCGCCACGCTACGAAATTGAACTGACCTTTGCGCGTATGTGCTGGCTCAAGGATTATGTTTCCAATATGGAAGTTAAAAAGGCTGTTGATGCAGCACAAAGACTTCTTGCGGGAGCACCGGCTGCACCAGCAACAGGTGCTGCTCCGACAGCAACAGCTGCACCGGCCACAGAGATTGAACCAGCGCCTGAGCTACCTGCTACTGAAACACCTGCACAGGAAAAGCCGCTTCCGGAAGGATTACCGCGTTTTTCTGCCCTGCAGAATCTGGAACAGGAACAGGAGCCTAATCAGGACCCTTTTTATAATGGCGGTTCACTGCCGCCTGAACAATCAGTGACTGCTTCTTATGAAGCTGATTATTCAGAGGGCATGACCAGTGAATGGGCCAATACAGAACCTCCTCCAGATGAATACGAGGAAGAACAGATTCAGGCAGAAGAAGCAGAAGCTTCTTACGAAGAGGCTATGCAGGAGGAGCAGAAAACAGAATCTACAGCTCCGGTTCAGCTTGATGAGTTTTTTGAAACTGCCGACGGACGAAAAATCTCCATTGCACAGCTGCGTGGTTCTGTAATTGCAGAGCTTGCTGTAAACGAAGGTTTTATTGCTACAACACTTGAACGCACAGGAAAATGGACAGTAGGGCAGGATAGTGTAGAAACCACAATTCAGTCTAATCTGGATTTACAGCTGCTTCAAAAGAATATGAACGCTGTAACAACCCAAATTTCAAATATCTGCGGCAAAAAAATGGCTTTTAATGTTACTTTGCTGCAGGAAACCGACCAGGATGCTTCAAAAGAACCTGCTGATATCCCGTCTCAGGTTCAGATTCTGGTTAATGCTTTTAAGGGAACAATTGTATAACAGGGGTAAATATGAATCCTTTTGATTTATTAAAGAATACACAGGCAATTAAAGAACAGAGTGAAAAATTACAGCGTGAACTTGAAGATTTGCGTGCAGAAGGCTCAAGCGGTGGACGTATGGTAACCGTAACTCTAAACGGTAAGTTCCAGATGATGGATATAAAGCTGGACCCTATTTGTGTAGATAACCGCGATGTAAAAATGCTTGAAGACCTGATTGTAGCGGCTCACAAGGCTGCCTGCGACAATATTCAGGAAAAAATAAAAGAAAAATCTGCATCACTTCTTGGTGGTATGGATCTAAGCCAATTTGGATTATAAAATAGCAAAATATGAACGCATTTGACGAATTAACATCCGATTTTTCTCGTCTGCCAGGAATTGGCAAAAAAAGTGCAGTGCGCATGGTAAACTGGCTTTTGACACAGGAAGATTCGTATGTTCATCGTTTTTCACAGAACCTTGGAAGTATAAAACAGCGCATAAAGCCGTGTTCTGTATGCGGTATGTGGACAGAAACAGACCCTTGTCCTATCTGCAGCGACTCTCTGCGCGATAAAACCCAGCTTTGTGTTGTAGAACAGAGCCAGGATGTAAGC
>JAFYDO010000063.1 GCA_017544745.1 Treponema sp.
CTCCTCTACCAGACTTATAACAGCACTAACCTGCTGCACGCGGATATTAAGTTCTTCCGCAATTTTTTTCATGATTTCTACTTCGTTAACGGTCAATGCGTCAATCGATTCGGTTGTGAATTCCATTTTGTCCCACCCTTTTTGTGATGTTATTCGTTTTCTTTTGTTTCCGGAGCTTCTTCTGCGTCCTGCACTTTTTCGACTGCCTCAGGAGCTTCCTCACCTGCCGGTTGTATTTCTGCTGCCTCTGTTTCCTCAGGCTGTGCATCTGCATCTGCCGATTGACCTTCTGCTTCTGCAGGCTGAGCTTCTGCTGGCTTTGCCGGAGCAGATAAATCAAGCGGTTTATCAGGTTCCTTCTTTTCCTCGTCGCGATAATGCTTTTCCAAAAGTCCCAGACAGACTGTAGAAATCATGCTGTACAAAACAGGAACAAGAAGCGATTTTGTTCTTTCATCAAGGCCGCTGGCTCCTGATGGAGTTACAAAGGCAAAAACATAAAGATTAGCTGTTCCTATAGTACGCTGCATTGCAAGAATAGCATCTGAATGAAAGAACGAACCTCTTACATTAAAATGAATATCATATATTTTTTCGTAGAGTTTAACAGGAAGCGGAGCATCTTTTACAAGAATACTAAAATGCGAAAGACTTATATCCTGCAAAGATCCCGAGAATGATTCCCGTTCATAATCAAATTTATAGGTACAGGCACTCGAACAAAGGGCTCGGATTGTTTTACGTCTTCCCTGAGCGTGAATAGCAAACAAGGCTTTTGCAACAATTTCAAGATTATTTTTTTTCTGATACTCAAGCTGAACATATCCAAGCTTAAGGCCAAGCTCCTTAAAATAAATGTTGGAAATTGTTTCTAATTCTACAGAACTTTGTCTTTTAAGAAATACAATTCCAAACTGTTCAGGCGTTGCTTTTTTAGCTTCAATCAATTCTTTTATATAAGCCGACCAATGTAAATCATAAATTTCATAATCTATATTTACAAAAAAGATAACATCCTTAAAAAGCTTAAGAATTGTTTCTATTTTTTTCTGAACAGGCACGCGGCCATCATTTCCTATGTAATAGCATTCAAAACCCAGGGCAAAAAAATCTTCGAGAAAAGCCACCGGCATAAGAGAAGGGTCCGGTAATATAAAGAAGCATTTTCGACCTGTTACAATTTCATTTATAGGAACTTCCAACGTTTAACTCCTGACTCTCTGCCATTTCCTAAATAAAATGATGAATTGTATGATGTTCCACCATCTTTGTTTTAACGGAAACTACATAGCTTCCGAACATTGCAGTTGCTGTATCAAGCAAAGTTGCAAACGAACACATAATTACTGCAGCCGGTTGAAGCAGCAGATAGCTTGTCTCAAAACCCTTTCCATATTTTGTACAGATAATTGTCAAAAGTATAAATGAACCGCCAGATGGTGTTCCACCCAAAAGGAACGAAAGTCCAAAGGCCATAAAGAATACCCACGAAATATCGCTGAACGGAATTGCAAGTGCAGTGTAAGACCTCCAGATCATAATAAAGCTTATGATAACAACTAAGGCAGAACCTCCGCGTGCAAATACCGAAAACAACGGATAGGTAAAGCCGCTTGAACGACGTTTAATTCCAAGACTTTCTTTTCCGTGGCGGATTGTAATTGGCAGCACAAGGTTTGTGTCTCCGCTTATAAAAGCAAGCATCATTGGTGCAAGCGAAGCATATAAAACTCTGTAAGGATGCGGGTCGTGACACACAAAACGGATGATGAGCGGATACACAATACCCGCAATAAAGATAAAATCACACAAAAGCATGATTATGAGCGGTGTATAGATTCCTGTTGCAAAGGCGGCACGGAATGTAATGGTCCAGTTGCACATGATTGCAATTGAAAAAACCGCCATAAGCTCTGTAAAGAAAACAGAAATGTGATAAAAAAGCTGCGAAAGTGAATCTGCAAGTGCAAACACCGGCTTGAACACAGTTGGTTCGCTTGCACTTTCCCAACCGATAAGACAGCCAAAAAGGAACGATACCAGCAGGAAAGAACCTTCGCGCAGAGCATCAAAAGCAGAATAAGGAAAAAGTGAAAGGATGAGTCCCTTAATATCCAGTCCCGCAATTTCTCCTGCAAGCTCGTTTGTAATTGGAATACGCGGCAGCCTTACCAGCAGAATGGAAATAAGTCCTACCAGAGCCAGAAGAAGGGATGATATTATAATAAACCCAAAGGTCCAGGCTATAGACTTGAGCAGGATTTTTGAATTTCTTAATTTATTTATGGAAACAATTGCAGAAGCAAAAATAATAGGTACTACAAGGTAGCGGCCAAAACGCAAAAATAATTCTGTAAGAAACGAAATTACAGAAGCTCCGGTCACAGAATCAACCGGCAGCAGAACCGCAGTAAGCACACCGAGTGCAATTCCTATTAAATACTTTATCCAAACTTTCATGCAGTTAAGTATATCATAGTTTTAATTTTACTGCTATAATATTCATATGTCTGATATTTTAATTGTTGGTAAAGATTTACCCGATTGTCTTGATTTTGCCGAAACCTTTGTTGCAACACGCAGAGTTTACTGTGTATGCAAGGACGAAAGCGAGGCAACAGATTTTGAATCCGAAGGCATTTATGCTTCTACCTGGAACCGTTCTTCTGCAATTTCTTCGCGATCCCTGCTCATAAAGGCCGAAACAAAGCTGGAAGAACTGAATCAGATTGTTCTGTTTTTTGATTCCTACTATTTTGGAACTAAATTTGAACTGGACCGCACCGAAGACGTATCTGCAGCCGTAGATACAATGATTGCTTCGTTCCAGTATTTTGTAAACGAGCTTTTACTCCGTCTGGAGCAGCGCAAGGATCCTGTAACCGTAGTTTTCCTTGCAAAAACCTACCCTTCTAAGGCAGAAAACCTTCGTTCGGGCAGCAAAAATGTAAATATTCATCCTACCAGTAATATTGTAAACTCTGCACAGGAAGCCTTTATTGCCCTTGCAGAAAATTTTGCCACACTTGTAAATGACCGCCAGTATCTTTCGGTGCTTCTTGCCAAATGTGAACAGAGCAACGAGCTTTATAACAGCGACAAGCATCTTGGAAACTGGGTAAAGGAATGTTTTGGCGCAATAGAAGGCTTTAAGACACATCAGAGTGCAAAACAGGCCTGTACC
>JAFYDO010000064.1 GCA_017544745.1 Treponema sp.
ATTTTAAGCATCATAAGTACAGATTCGTTACCGTGGCCAAGATTGCGGTTTTCGCTTTTGGTTTTATAATAAGGCTGCTTTACCCAGTTGCCGGTTATATCCTTAGTGTTGCGGTACTCTACTCCGTAAAAGCCTGTTTTACAAAAGTCATGAACAAGTGCACTTACAAAAATATCTTTTGCGGTTATTGTATAGGCATTACCTGTAGGACATGCAAAATAATTATCAAGGACAGGTTTTGCAAACTCAAGGGCCTGTTTTATTACCATAAGAGTATGAAGGCTTAAACCACCCTTAAAGTTTCCGTGAAATTTAGTGCTTGCGGGTGCAGACCAGAAATCTGTATTATCAAGCCAGTCCTTTAAGGCTGCAGTTTCCATAGGGTCTTTAATGATGTAATCAATCATATTAATGATTGCAGGCTTTACGTTGTCTATATTGTTTGTTCCGTCTGCATGATGTGGAGAAAACTCTTTGTATATATCAAGCAGTTCAGAAACATCTGTGTAAAGTTCGTTTTTCTGTTCGTCGGTCATTTTTTTGCTCCATTTGTTAATATAGTTATTTCAACTCGCCTGTTACGTGCTCTTCCTTCCGGGGTGTCGTTGTCGGCAACAGGTTTTGTTCCGCCGCTGCCCCTGGTTATAAACTGTTCTTTGGAAAGGCCACGTGAAGTCATTTCGGCAACAATGGTGTGGGCACGGTCAAGAGAAAGCTGCATTTCGTCTGATTCGTCCCCCACCCTGGCTGTATGTCCTTCTATAAGAATCATATTTTTTGGAACTTTTTTCAAGAGGGCTGCTATCTGATCCAGCCTGTTTTTTTCATCAGGCAAAAGCTCTGCTTTGTTTGCAACAAACTGAAGGTCTCTGATAATGAGCATATAGCCGGAATCTGTTTTTTCATACTCTATATCGCTTTCGGCAATAAGGCGATTTATAGCCGGTAGAATTACATCTTCTTCTACTCCGCTTGGATAATCAGTAAACAGCGAGATTGTGCCTTTGTAAGAAATTTTACGACCATCATTATAGGTAAAGGCTTCGTCAACGTTGTCACGGATTAATAAGGCAGCACCGGTTTGCTTATCTACATAAAGTGTTGCATCATGTTTGCCTGTTGCAGATTTAAGGTTTGGGTCCCCGTCAAAATCCTGATAGCTGGTTCCTGCACCATAACCATATCTTGTTGCCCAGACCGCTTTTATTACATAAACATCTTTTTCATTAAAAACCTGGTCTCGCTGATACGTATACTGAATATAAATTGGCATTCTGGTAATAAGACCTTCGCCAGTCGGGTCCACAGCACGTATAGCTTTTGCTTCCCAGGAGTCTCCCTTAGAGATTTCTTTTTTAGGAAAAGACGGAAAGCTTCTGAAAGACGGATACCCGTTATCTTCGAGCATTGTCATGCTGCCCTGTTCGTCAATCTTAAAAACACTGACTATTGCATCATGAATCCCGTCATCAATAGCTAATGCCAGATGCTTAGTATCCTGCTCTACATAAAAAAGACCATCATAAACCTTTTCGCCATTGCTGTAAGAAGGAGTTATAAATGATTTAACTTCTCGGCTTGTAAGTCCAACATACTTGTTATTATCATACCGCCTAAGGTCCGTGCGCTCTGTGAGGATGTAGTTGTCGTCGCCCTGATAACTTAGGGTTACGGGCTGGGAATAAAGATTTGTGGTTATTAAAAATAATATCGTTATTGCGAGGAACGAACGAAGTGAGTGACGCGGCAATCCATGTAAATGAATGGACATGTTATATTCCAAGTTCTTCGCCAATCAAGATAACCTTGATTCGTCCTTGTGGTTTACAAATTCTAGTAGTTACAAACTGTGCGCAAATTGTAGAGCCGGAAAGACAGTCAGCACATTCTCCGATTTTTTTACATGGAGTATCTAAATCAAAGCGCTGTGCATTTGCAGGAGCTGCATAACCGCGTACTCGAGAATAAGCTGCGTCCATATTCTGTACAACCTTGTTCATACCTGCAATAACAATTATGTTTTGAGGACCATAACAAAGGGCTGCAACTCTATTACCTTTTCCGTCAATATTAAATAGCTGACCATCCTCGGTAATAGCGTTTGAAGACATAATGAAAGAACCACAGTTTAAAGCCTGGTGCATTATAACTTCGCGTTCTTCCGGAGTTTTGGCAGTATCGCGATCAATTAAGGTGTATCCTTTTGAAGCAAGCTTATCCTTAAGTTCAAGCTGGTCCATAGTCATACAACCACCCCAGCTTATTGAATGCTCTTTAGGTATAAGCTCGAGAATCTTTTGTACAGCCGCTGCCTTATCACTTACATAATAGGCTTCAAAGCCACGTTTTTTTAAGGCATCGGCTACCTTAGGTCCTTTTAATTCAAAGAGAGTTTTGATTGGATCTGCCATATAATACCTTTAATTCAACTTAAAACTATCCAGTTCGTTAATAAGTCCGGTAAGACTTTCTTTTGTACTGTTTGTAGAAGCTGTAGTAACAGCAACTGCATCTGTAATATGCTGAGAGAAATTTGTAATCTGATTCATTGTTACAGATATGTTTGTAGTAATTTCAGAAAGTGCCTGCATTTCCTTAAGAATCTGTTCTCCACCAACAAGCATTTCGGTAGAGCCGTTCTTTACTTCTGTTGTTGTATCACTAATTGCACGCATGGCTTCGAGAACCTGCTGGTTACCGGCATTCTGTTCTTCCATTGCATTTGCAATAACAGATTCCTGGTCACGTACCTTCTGGCTAAGTTCATAAATATTTTCAAAGGCAACCTTTACATGTCCAATATCTACTGTAATATGAGAAATTGCCTCAGAAAGTGAGTGAAGGTTTTCATCAATAGATTTAGACTGACTGCTTGACTGTTCTGCAAGCTTACGGATTTCTTCTGCAACTACAGCAAAACCCTTACCTGCTTCGCCGGCATGAGCAGACTCAATGGCAGCGTTCATAGCAAGAAGATTTGTTCGGCTTGCAATGTTTTGAATAATGCTTGAAGCCTGTAAAATACCTGCGGACTGCTGTAATACACCTTCTGCAGTGTCAACGGCAATCTTAACCTGCTGTTGTCCCTTATCAGAAGCTTCGGTCAAAAGATTTACTACTTCTGTATTCTTTTCGAGAATCTGAGAAACAGATGCAATATTTGCAACCATTTCTTCTACAGCAGCAGATGACTGTGTAACACCGGCTGCCTGAGCTTCAATAGATTTATTAAGGGAGCGGATATTACCCATAATCTGTTCGATAGAAGAATTAGATTCCTGAACACCGGCCGACTGATTTTCAATTTCAAGTTTGATCTTCTGAATAGATTCTGTAATATTTGAAACGTTATTTTTAGTAGAATCCATATTAGATACAAGATCATCAGATTCAGAAGATGTTCGCTTTGCAGACTGTTCAAAAATAGAAAGAATGCGGTTAGATTTATTTTTCAATTCGTTTACTGCAAGAATAATAAGTCCAAGCTCACTGCGGTTTGTAGCCCACTGATCTTCTACTGTGTAATCATTGTTTGTAAGTGCGTCGGTTACCTTATTAATCCTTCTTAAACACTGCTTAATATCATCTGTAAGCAGCATGTTTACTACAACAAAGTAAATAAGGGAATAAACAACAATTGGCATAAGGCGCTTGTAAACTGATTGAGTTCCTTCCTGCAGGGTAAGCGGATTCAAAGTTACAAAGATAAGGAACATACATCCAAGAACACCAAAGGACATTGTAAGAACGTTTCGCTGAATCAAATCGAGCGGAAGCTGTTTTTTAGTAAATGGAATATCGCGCAAACGAGGCTCAATTACACGAACCTGAAGTACGTAGAACAAAAGACCAATATCAAACAGAGCACCAAGCAAAACCATGTAAATAAAAACTGTTGGATCATGGCCCATAAAAGCACGAAGCTGAATGTTATTCTTTTTTAAGAAAATTACAATTGCTGTTGCCTGAATAAACTGCAGGGTGATTGGAATTGCAATATTACCTAAAGCCGAAATTTTGAGATTCCTGTTTATCATATCCATTGATTGTTGAGAACCGTCATATTTCTTAAGGTATTTTCTTTCCCAGAAAGCCATTACAAAAGCAATAACAAAGGTAATTACTGTATTTAAATTGATAATTGGATTAGTAAAGATAAGACCAAATTCTTCAAGACTAAAAAGATCAGTTAATAATCCTACAGGGGTTAACAAAAGAAAAGGCGAAACATAAACCATGATAATATGAAAATACGCATACCAAGGAAGCCAGATACCAGGTCTATTGGCTTTTCTGTTAATTTTTGCTTTGGACATAGAAGTCTCCCATAAAGTGTAAATAAATAAAAAATAAATTTTATTTTGGATTTATAATTGAACTTTTTAAGATATTTAAATTTACATAATTATGTAGTTATTATAAACCATTTTTACCCTATTGTTAAGTAATTTTTTAGAAAAAAAACTTGACA
>JAFYDO010000065.1 GCA_017544745.1 Treponema sp.
AAAGCCACTGCGCCGTCACATTTAAAAAATTCTTTAACCTGCTGGATAAGTCTTGCGTTTAACTCGCCGGGCCCGATTTTTTCATCGACCATGCAGGTTAAAACCGCATCCATTTCTTTTCTACGAATTGTTGAACTGTATGTTTGTATCATTAATTTAAATCGATTATTTTCTGTAATTCTTTTGCGTCGAACAACTTCCGAATATTAAGCATGATGAGGTAACCGTTTTCTTCGCGGATTACACCTTCGATATATTCAGAACCAATACCAGTGAGCATCTGAGGAGGCTCTTTTACATCCTCTGCCTTTACGACTACAACGCGGGCAACCTTATCAATGATAATTCCAATCTTATTATTGTCAATTTTAAGGATTATGAATCCGCCTTCAAAGTCCATCTCTTCTTTTTCAATAGCTTTGATTCTAAATCTTTTATGTAAGTCAATAATCGGAATAATTTCACCACGAAGATTGATAATTCCTTCTACATAATAAGGAGCGTTTGGTATTACACGCACGTTCTGCAAACGGACAATTTCCTTTACATCCATGATGTTTACACCATACAATTCATCACCGAGCTGAAAAGTTACCAACTGGAACTGTGTATCTTCTGTAGCCATATTTCCCCCAAAGAAATAATTGTCTTTCTATCTATAATACTCCCAAAAACGTAAATTTGCAATATAAATTGTAGGTGCAGTGTTAATCTACAACAAATAGACTCAGGCCATTTACGTGTTTTATTCCTACCTCCTTTAGAATGCGGGCGCAGCTTTCGATGGTAGAGCCTGTTGTGCATACATCGTCCAGCAGCACTACAGATTCCGGCATTGCTCCGCCATACGGTTTTAAGGCTTTTGCAGTCATAGACGGTGAAACAACTGAATAAGCAAGACCAATCTGTTGTAAACGCCCTTCGCGGTCCAGCTTTTTCTGTTGAATTACAGTCTTTCTTTGCAAAAGATGCAGAATCTTATAACCGTATCTGTACTGTAAAAGGCTGCACAGTTCATCTATCTGGTCCCAGCCCTTCTGGTTTATCTTGCCCTTACGCGGTGGAACCGGAACAACAAACTGTGCCTCCATTTTTTTTAGAACAGAATTTAATATCCACGCAAACATATTTGAAATTACCCTTTCTTCCTTACTTTTCCACAAAAACATAAGTTCCTTATTCCACAGTCTGTACGAATAAAGCGGAAGCATGGAGTCTGTGCTTTTGAGAATAGGTTTTTCCCTGCATCCAAAGCAGGTTTTTGCAGTAGAAAGCAAGGTTTTTCCACAGATTGTGCAGCGGTTATCATAAAGGGATGTACAGCGGGTGATTCTGTCCAGGTACCTTGTATGACGACACTGTCTGCATACCGGGTAAATAAAGGTTTTTCTACCGCAGATAAGGCAGGTCTGCCCACCGGCAATGTAACCAAAGACGCAGCGCAGAAAGAGTTTAACAAACTGTTTTGCAAGATAAAAAATTCTTTTCATATACTATAGTTAACAAAAAATTTGAGGAAATTAGGAAGTGAATTTGGGATTTTTTAAAAAAAAAGTGTTTTTTATTCTCCGGAGAGGTCTTTTTTCCACTTTGCGAGCATTTTCAGGGCATCCATTGGTGTCATGTTGTCGGTGTCGCAGGAAAGAATTTCGGAGATGATTATTTCTTCATCACTAAACAGCCCCGGTGTACTTGGAGCTGCAACAGGAGACGGAATGTCTGCTTCTATTACAGGCTTACCCGCAGCCAGAGCCTGAATATGAGCAAGAATTACATTTGCACGTTCAATTACAGATGCAGGAAGTCCCGCAAGCTTTGCAACGTGAATACCATAGGAGTTTTCGGTAACTCCGTCTATAACCTTGCGCATAAATACTACGGAGCCGTTCTGTTCGTTGATTTGCAGGCACAGTTTTTTGAGCAGAGGATGCTCCATTCTTGTAAGCTCATGGTAATGGGTTGCAAAAAGCGTCTTGCATTTTATTGTATCAAGCAGATATTCACTTACCGCACGTGCAATGGCAAGTCCGTCTTCGGTGGAGGTTCCGCGCCCTACCTCGTCCATAATTACAAGAGACCTGCTGGTAGCTGCACGTAAAATATTTGCAGTTTCCATCATTTCTACAAGGAAGGTAGACTCGCCCTTTGCAAGATTATCGCTGGCTCCTACCCTGCAGAAAATACGGTCTACAATGCCAAGCCGGGCGCTCACAGCCGGTACATAAGAGCCAGTCTGTGCAAGCAGCGCTATAAGTGCATTCTGCCTAAGGTAGGTACTTTTACCAGCCATGTTTGGTCCGGTAATAAGATTAAACGAAGGCACCCCGTCATTTTCTTCTGCACTTATTTTTGTATCGTTAGGAACAAATTCTCCGGTAGGAAGATGTGCTTCTACAACCGGATGGCGGCCGTCTGTAATTTCAAACAGTGTCGAGGTAAGAATCTCGGGACGAACCCAGCGGTTTTGAATTGCAGCCTGAGCAAGAGATGCAGATACATCTGTAAGTGCAATTTCATCGGAAAGCTGCAAAAGATACTTTATATGCTGCTGGAGGGAATTACGTACTTCTAAGAACAGGTCGCGTTCCAGTTCCAGTATTTTTGTAGAAGATTCATTTAACTGCAGCTCAAGCGACTGAAGCTTTTCGGTAGTATATCTGTCTCCATTTACAAGGGCGCGGCGCATTATAAAATGTGGCGGCACCGAAGAAAGCTTACCCTTACTTACTTCTATAAAATAACCTGCAGCATTATTATATTTAATCTTAAGGCTTGTTATGCCGGTCTTTTCTTTTTCTTCGGCTTCATATTCAGCGAGCACTTTGTTAAAGTTATCGTGAATACCGCGCCAGTGATCCAACTCTTCTGACCAGCCCGGTTTTATAATTCCGCCGTCGGTTAAAGAAGTAGACGGATCTTCCAAAATAGAATCTGCTATAAGCTGAATAATCTGCAGGGAGGTTTCGGATTCTATAAACGAAAAATCATAGCCGTTCATATATTCCTTTACCCTTACCCAGGACTCAAGACTTGCACGCAGGGCCTGTAAATCCTTTGGATGTGCCCTTTCCATTGCAATACGTCCGGCAAGACGCTCTACATCCAGAATCTGTGACAGGTCTGTCTGTACCCTTGCAAGCATATCCTTATCATCGTAAAAAACAGTTATGCGGTTCTGGCGCTCGTAAATTGCATTGTAGTTTGTAAGCGGGAACATGAGCCAGCTTTTTAAAAGGCGTGAACCCATTGCAGTTTTTGTAAAAGCAACACATTCAAGCAGAGAATAATTTATTGTACCGTCGCGCATGTTTTCTGTAATTTCAAGATTGCGGCGCGAAGAATCGTCAATAATCAAAAAGTCTGAATCACTGTATTTAATAAGTTCGTTTACATGAGGAAGCTTTGTATTTGTAGTTTTATCCAGATAGTCTAAAAGAAAGCCCGCAGGTGCAATTTCGGCATCATTTTCTTCAAGACCAAACGGTTTTAAAGAAAG
>JAFYDO010000066.1 GCA_017544745.1 Treponema sp.
AAAATACATTCCCGATACACCCGAAATATCTTTTCCGCTTTCTACAGGCTTCCATTCAGGATAAGAATCTGTCCAGTTAAAGTAATTGTCTCCTGAACGTACAAAAAAGCTTATTTCTGTCTGAGACGGCTCGTTCATTTCGGCAGTAAGAGTTTTGAGAACCGAGCCTGTTGAAACTACAATCGGCTGGGTTTCAAAACGTCCGCCCATAGGCTTGTAGAGCATTCTTCCAAGAGCACCCGCAGCTTCTGCAGACTGATAATCAGGCGGAGTATAAGGTCTGCGCAATATTCTTACTTCGTCAATTTTTCCGGTGTATTCCTTGCACAGTTCAACAGTAGAAGGAGTTCCCATTACTACAAGTGCAATTTCACCGCTTTCTTTTCCGTTTGAAGTGATATAAATTAAATCTTCGGTTACTCCGTTTACAAGATATTCAAGAATACCTGTTTCGCAGTCATACGAAAGTGCATGATACGACCAGGTGTCCGGAATAATAGTAGAAGAACCTTTAAGATGAATCTCTCCATCTCCGTCTGGTCCCGCATAAGAATCAAAAAGATTGGAAATAGTCCAATCCAGGTGACCACCGTCAAAAACACAGTTTAAAAGCTGATAAACCAGGCGTCCGCGCACATTTTTGGACGATTCCCAGTTCATAATTACTTCGCCGTTTTCTCCAAGTGACGGACAAAGCCAGAATTCAATCGAAAAAGAACCCATAAGGCCTTCGGAACCAAAAAAAGTACCAGGTTTTCCCTGAATACTAAGTCCGCCAATATTACGGCTAAGCCCCGCAGACTTTTCCAGAAGCGAATCGTTACTAACCTTAAGGTTATTTGATACAACCTCGTATGCACCCGACGAAATAGGGTTATCCTGCTTTTCAAAATCTATGAGAAGATCGGTATATTCGTCAAAAACAAAGGAATTTGTTGCAAGCTCAATACAATCGTAGCCAAAACGGCCTTTTCCCGTGGTGATATTATCTTCATATCTAAAAACAGGCCAGCCGTTTTTACCACCGAGAACAATCTGCTTTGATTCTGCAAATCCAGATGCCGCGCATAACATGAGGGCTGCGCCGGCAAAAGCAATCATTATTTTTTTCATATAGGTACCTGCTTAGACTATCGGCAAAATATAAAAAAATTTGATATAATTTTTATATGGCACAAAACATTCTGCACGAAACAGCATTAAAGGCTCCTCAATCAAGCGGCGTTTACCTTTGGCGCAATGCAGAAGGAACAATTATATATGTCGGCAAGGCAAAGAACCTTAAAAACCGTCTTTGCTCCTATTTTTCGGGCCAGCGTACGGTAAAGACCAGGCTTTTAGTTTCCCGTGCAGCATCCATAGAGTACATAACTACAACAAACGAATACGAAGCACTGTTACTGGAAAATAATTTAATCAAACAGCACAGTCCGCGCTACAACATCTGCCTTAAGGACGGAAAATCCTACCCTGTTCTGCGTGTTACAAACGAAGACTTTCCAAAAATATTCAGAACCCGAAGAATTTTGCAGGACGGCTCCACCTACTTTGGCCCCTACCCTAACGTAAA
>JAFYDO010000067.1 GCA_017544745.1 Treponema sp.
CTGTCTTAAACAAAAATCACTACTTATTTACATCTGAATCTGTTGGAGAAGGACATCCCGACAAATTATGCGATCAGATTTCGGACGCAGTACTTGATTACTGCCTTAGTCTTGACCCCGATGCACACGTTGCCTGCGAAACCTTTGCAACAACAAATTTTGTGCTTACCGGTGGAGAAATTAAATTCTTTGATAAAAGCGTGGATATTTCTAACTTTGACAAAAAGGTTGAAGAAATTGCACGCCGCGTTGCTAAAGAAATTGGCTACGACAGCGAAGAAAAGGGCCTTGACTACAAAACCTTTGAATTTATGAACCGTCTGCATGCCCAGTCGGAAGATATTAGCCAGGGTGTAGATGGAACCGGTCTTGAAGAATACAAGGGCCAGCAGGGTGCGGGAGACCAGGGAATGATGTTTGGCTTTGCCTGTAACGAAACCCCTAGCCTCATGCCTGCCCCGGTTTATTATTCACACCAGCTTTTGCTCCGTGCAGCCAAGCTTCGTAAAAGCGGCGAAATTGCATGGCTTAGACCAGATGCAAAGAGCCAGGTAACTGTTGAATACGAAGGACACAAGCCTGTACGCATTGATGCAGTTGTAGTTTCTCACCAGCATGACGGAAATATTAAGCACGAAGTTATAGAAAAGACAATTAAAGAACAGATTATAGAGCCGGTACTCGGACCTACAGGACTTTTGGACGAAAATACAAAGTTCTACATCAATCCAACAGGACGCTTTGTAACGGGCGGTCCGGACGGAGATTCAGGTCTTACAGGACGCAAAATCATTGTAGATACCTACGGCGGCATGGGACGTCACGGGGGCGGAGCCTTTAGCGGCAAGGACCCTAGCAAGGTAGACCGTTCTGCGGCTTACATGGCACGCTATATTGCCAAAAACATTGTTGCTGCAGACCTTGCAGAACGCGCAGAAGTAGAGCTTGCATACGCTATTGGTGTTCCATTCCCGGTAAGCATTATGGTAGAAACCTTTGGTACCGAAAAATGCGACAAAGCAAAAATTATTGCTGCTGTAGAAAAGACCTTTGACTGTACACCGGCCGGTATTACGCAGACTCTTGGACTTAAAGCTCCGATTTATGCAAAAACCGCCAGCTACGGTCACTTTGGCCGCGAAGGCTTCCCTTGGGAAAGGACAGATAAGGTAGAAGAGCTCAAAAAGAATTTGTGATTTCTTCCTTTTAAAGTTATAATTAATCTATGGTGAGTTTTGAAGATCCTAATTTTACTTTTTTGCTTTTGAAAAATGCTAATATTGGGCTATGGAAAATTGAAACAGAGGAAGGAAAGCCTCAACGTCTTTTTGCAAACGAAGTTGTTT
Source organism: Treponema sp. (assembly GCA_017544745.1). The sequence continues at coordinate 1,347 of JAFYDO010000067.1, forward strand.
ACAAGATTCTTGGTGTAGACGGAAGTAAGCTTACTCCCGAAGAATACTACACCGCATGCTTTGATAAAATTGAATCAGAGGACAGGGCAAACCTGCGTAAAGCTTTTCGCAAAATGGATAACGGAAAATTTACAGAAGCAGAGTTTTCTTTTGCCTGCACTCCAAAAAAAACAATCTATATAAAAGCCGGTGGTTTTAAGAACAGCTCTACAAAAAAGGTGGTACGCTACGAAGGTGCAATCCGAGACATTACAAATGTAGTAAAGCTCAGGGAAAAAACTGAAAAGCAGGAAGAACAGCTGCATCAGTATAATAATTCGGAAATCACCTTCTTTGGAATTGCCCAGGCACTCTGCCGGGATTTTGACAGCGTATACTATGTAAACATTCATACCGGAAAATACACCGAATACATTGGTCACGGAAACTTTAAGAAATTTAAATTTGCAACAAAGGGAAATGATTTTTTTGGAGAATCTATTCAAAATATTCCTGCTGCAGTTTATCCGGGTGACCAGAAGCGTGTAATAGATTTTGTTACCAGAGAAAACATCATGCCGGCACTCCTTGAACGAAAGACAATTTCCATAAGATACAGAATTGTCGTAAAGGGAGAACCGCTTTTTTACAGGCTTACTGCAGCCCCTTCTGTAGAACAGGATGGAGACCACTACATTTTTGGTGTTCAGAATATTGAAGAAAACGTTAAGCAGGAAAAAGAATACGCAGAAAAAATCCGTCTTGCAACAGAGATGGCAAATTCCGATGCGCTTACCGGCATTAAAAACCGTCTGGCCTTTGAACGCGCAGAAGAACGCATGAACGAAGAAATTACAGAAGGAACAATCTCTCCTTTTGCAATCGGTGTTTTTGATGTAAACAATCTTAAAAAGACTAACGACAAGTACGGCCACGAAGCAGGAGACATTCTTATATGCGAAGCAGCCAAGCTCATCTGTAATGCATTTTCGCACAGTCCTGTATTCCGTGTTGGCGGTGATGAATTTGCAGTAATTCTTCTTGGTGCAGACTACTTTGACCGCGAAAAAATAATTTCAAAATTCCGTAAAACAGCTCTGCATAACAGAAAAAATGGAAAGCCGGTTGTTTCTTCGGGATTAAGCGAATTTATTTTTGGCAACGACCTTAAGGTAAGCGATGTATTTGACCGTGCAGATTCAAAGATGTACGAGAATAAAAAGAAATTAAAGAAGAAATAGTGCTTTCCCCTGATCAAATCACACAGATAATGGAGCGTCTCAAGGCGGCTAACCCCTCGCCTAAGTCGGAGCTGGAATATGTAAATCCATATACCCTTCTTGTTGCGGTTGTACTTTCTGCGCAGGCTACGGACAAAAGCGTAAACCTTGCAACAAGGTCTTTATTCCAGGTAGCAGACACTCCGCAGAAAATGCTGGCTCTTGGAATAGACGGACTTATTCCCTACATCAAATCTATTGGACTATATAAAAGCAAGGCCGCACACATCATACAGCTTTCGCAAAAGCTCATAGACGATTTTGACAGTCAGGTTCCGGATACGCGGGAAGAGCTTATGACTCTTGCGGGAGTTGGGCGCAAAACTGCAAATGTTGTCCTCAATGTAATTTTTCATAAGCCTACGATGCCGGTTGATACACATCTTTTGCGCATATGTCCCAAGATAGGA
>JAFYDO010000068.1 GCA_017544745.1 Treponema sp.
ACTTTTTCTGGCTGTGCAATTCCTGCCTCTGCGCGTTTCTTTGCCATCATCTTATTGATGATTACCTGCTGACCAACCTGCAGAATATTACTTGTAAGCCAGTAAAGTAAAAGTCCAGACGGTGCGCTGTAGAAAATAAAGAAGAACATGAACGGCATACCATACATCATGAACTTCATAGTCTTTTCACTCTGACCTCCAGGAGGATTAAGACTCTGACTAATCTTGCTGGAAAGAATCTGTGTTCCAACATAAATAATTGGCAAAAGTCTAAGCTGGTTTCCAAGAAGAGGAATATTAAACTTAAAGGTGTAAACACTATCGCCTTCTGTCAAATCCGGAATCCACTTTGGAATAAATGAAGCTCCGCGGAATTCAAAATAATTATTAAACAGATTATACATTGCAATAATTATAAGGAACTGGAACAGCATTGGCAGACAACCAGCGGCCGGATTATAACCTGCTTCCTGATAAAGCTTGCTTGTTTCCTGCTGCATCTTCTGCTGGTCACCTGCATACTTTTTCTGAATAGCCTGCATCTTTGGCTGAAGCTCCTGCATCTTAAGAGAGCTCATAGACTGCTTTTTAGAAATTGGGAACAAAAGCACTTTCAAAATAATAGTCAGAACAATAATACAAATTCCCCAGTTAGAAATTACCTTGTGAATTGTTTCAAGACACCACTTAAGAATTGTTTCAAGCCAGCTGAACAATCCACTTGTCTGAAGTGCTTCTGTAATTTTATAACCGCCAAAGTTCCAGGCGTTTTTATCAGGTGTATTATAAATCTTAAGGCTCTTGTCTTCTCTAGGTCCAAAATACATATAGTAAGTATCCTGAATATCTGAACCTGCAGCCTTGCGTTCAAACATTGCCTGAGAATTTGCATAACCTGTGCTGTCGGTCAAAGCAGAATAAGTTGGTGTTCCAAGAATAGAAGCATCTGTAGGAATTACAAGCTCCATAAAGTATTTACCTGCAATACCACCCCAGAGAATTTCTTTGTCATATTTCTTTTCTACATTTGAACTGAGAATAACCTTCTTTGCTTTTTTTCCGTTGTAAGCAATAAACTGACGGTTTTCGTAACGGTTCTGCTTTTGATTAAAGCGAGGTCCAATCTGTGGAGAAGTTCTGAGTGTGTAGGCGGTTCCGTTAAAGTCCAGACCGCTTCCGTCGTTTGAATGAATCAGAACTTCAAGCTTGAACATATATTCGTTTTGCTTAAAAGAATATCTTTTTCCAAGAGTATAAGAATGAGACTTTCCTGCTGCATCCTTTACAGTAATGTTTTTCTTAAAAAGAATTGTATATGCGTCAGGTCTTTCATAAGAAAAAATCTCGTTGATTATTTTGTTTTCTACACCGCCAAATGCCAGAGCACAAGTTCTGTTTATGTCGGTAATACCGTCCGAAAGCTCAACCAGATCCTGTGTTTCTTTATCGTTATGATCTGTAAGCTTATAGCTCAAAATATCGCCGCCCTTTGTTGTAAATACAACCTGAGCAACTCCAGTGTTGATTGTAATTTTTTCTTCTACAGCAGGAACTTCTTCGATCTGTTCAGCTTCTTCCTGAGCGTCTGCATCTTCTGCTTCGGCCTGGGCAATAAGCTGCTCGTCTTCTTCGCTGAACAAAGAATCTGTCTGAATTGAAGAATCTTCTGTTACAACTTCTACTGCTGCCTGTTCCTGAACATCTTTATTTTTTGTACCAAAAACTTTTGGAAGCAAAAAATAAGATCCTACTATTACCAGTGTCGAAAGGACAATGGCCCATATGGTATTCTTATCCATTTAAAATCTCCTTAAGGAACGGGGTCATACCCGCCCTCGTGAAAAGGATTGCATTTTAATATTCGACGAATGGCCAGCAATAGTCCTTTTCCGGGACCGTATTTTTGGATTGCTTCCAATGCATACGCAGAACAGGTTGGCTTGAACCTGCAGGTAGGCGGAAACAAGGGTGAAATACATATTTGATAAGCACGAATTAAAAAACAGAAAAACTTAGTTAAAAATGTCTTTAACCATTTTATCATTATTCTTTTAATAATCCTGCCTTTTGGCACAAACTTCGAAATTGTTCACATCGCGAGTGGAACGAATCATTTCCCGGATACACTAAGAACAACATATCATACCCGGTGTTCAGATGTGATTTAAAAAAACGATAGACTTCACGGCTGTATCTTTTTGATAAGTTCCTTTCGACAGCGTTACCGTAGCCGCGCATCAAAGGAAAACCAACCCGGTTCATTTCCAGATGATTTTCAAGGTAAAACAGCTTGGCACCTGGAATACTTATCTTTTTTCCTTCTTTGTACAGTTTTTTAAAATCTGCGGGATTTTTTATCCGTTCTTCCCGTTTAAAAAACCCCGTCTTTGTCAAAACTGCGTCCTTCCCTAAAACTAGTATTTCTTGTGTTCGTCAGAAACTGAAAGTTTAGCGCGTCCCTTAGCTCTTCTTCTGGCAAGTACCTTGCGTCCGCCTTTAGTAGCCATGCGGGCTCTGAATCCGAATTTTCTATTGCGTTTTACTTTACTTGGTTGATATGTTCTTTTCATAGAACGCTCCTTTTATATATAAAAAAATAATTTTCAAAAAATCAGACTATTTTTCCTCTAAAAAAAATAGTACTCAAATATATCATTATTTTTTGGACTTGGTCAACATGCTTTTGGCTAGTTCTCGCTTTTCATCATGCTGTCAAATTTGGCGCGGAGCTCCGGCGGAAGCTTTTGTGCATCATCAGAAGGCTTTTGAGGCATAACTTTTTCCATTTCTTCTTCGTTTTTTGCCATTCGCTCTTCCATTTCGGCCTGTGCTTTTTTAAGCGCATCCTCATAAACCCTTGTCTGATTTTCCTGACTACCCTTGAGCTTAAAGGCTATGCTGTTTATTTTAAGGTCCGGACTCTCCATTTTAAGGCCTTTAAGGATAAACTTTTCGTACAGCTTTATGTACTGTATCCAGCCCGAATGATCAGACTCCACAATGAGCGTGCCGTTTTTAAGGTCTAAAACGCGGGTGTTAGAAGCAAGGCGTTCTCCAAGCGGAAATTTTTTATCACTAAGCTCGTCGTTTTCCGAGGTTTCGTTTACCGACTTTATACGCGATACCACTCTTTTCCATGCAGACGGAAGCTGGCCCTGTGCACTCTGCGAAAAAGCATTGCACATATCGAGTATGTCATTCATTTTTACAAATTCATTTTCCTTCATGCCATTCTCCGTTTTGTATATTATAGATCTTTGTGGTCTCGTGCATATAGTGCTCGTAAGGTTCTCCCGGCAAAAAAGTACAGAAAAGCTGTTCGTATTCCGGCAGCATTGCGGTAAGCTTTGTTCTTTTGTCAGGGTCCAGTTCCAGAAGAACATCGTCCATAAGAAGCACAGGCTTAAGACCGGTGGCGCGGGTATAATAAAGAGATTGCGCAACTCTAAGGATAAGAGAAATAAGACGGCACTGTCCCGTAGAAGCAGTCTGTATAAAAAGAGAACCGTCTTTTACAAAATTAATTTTATCGCGGTGCGGCCCGGACATAGTTGTTTCTAAAATTTTATCCTGGTCCCGTCGTGAAAGTAAATGAGAAATAGTATCCTGCGAAGCAGGCGAAAAATTTTTCCAGGAAGGGTCATAGTTTATTGTCACTCCGCCAATACCTGTAATCTGTTCAAAAAGATTTCCAAATATTTCGTTGAACATAAAAATGGCTTTTTTGCGTTTTTCCTGAACTATAATTCCGTACTGTGCAAGCTGGCTGTCGTAAACATCAAGCATTTCGTACTGTCTGTTTTTTAAAACCTGATTACGACTTTTTAATACCTTCTTGTAATTGCGTATATCATCTATGTAAGAAGAATCATAAAGTGTAAGCGACTGGTCTACAAAAAAGCGGCGGCATTCCGGCTCTCCTGTTGCAAACCTCATGTCATCGTGACAAAACAATATGCAGGGAACTGTATTTATAAGCTCCTTTCTATCCTGAATCTTTTTACCATCTTTTTCTATGCGCTTTTTTCCGTTTTCAAAAATTACAGATATTTTGTGAGCCGTGTCTTCATCATTTTTGTATAGTGCGTTTATGCTAAAATTCTTTTCACCTTTTTTTACAATCTGAGAATCTGTATGAGTTCTAAAGCTCACTCCATAAGAAGTGTAATAAAGCGATTCAAGAATATTACTTTTGCCCTGCCCGTTCTGGCCAACAAAAAAAATTTCTTTGTTAGACAAGTCTAACGTGTCATTCTTTAAATTGCGAAAGTTATAAAATGTCTGATAGAGGAAAGGCATCCTAACCCTTCAAAGGCATTACAACGTGAATATAATCTGCTGCCGGTTCAGAACGAATGATAACAGCCTTTGTTACAATTCCTTCGTCCTCGCGGTTTTCGTCTACATTAAATTCTACTACAACATTTTCTGTATCGATTACCTTGAGTGGCTCTGTTACATAAACAAAGTTCATTGCAATTGTAATATTCTGTCCGTCATAGCGGCATGGAATTTCTTCTTCTGCAGCACCACTGTCTGTTTCTGGAGAAATGAGTTTAAGAACACCAGGTGTTACCTTAAACAGAATTCTGAATACTTCCTTATCTGCCATGATAGTAATACGCTTAAGTGCCGATTCAAGATCACTTTTGTTAACCTGGAATTTAGTTGTAAGATTTTCAGGAATAACCTTCTTGTAATTAGGGAAGCGGCCATCAATAAGTGTAGAAGAAAATTCAAAGCTTGCAAACTTAATAAAGATTGAATTATCTATAACTGCAATACTTACATTACCTTCGTCCGAAAGATTTTTAAGAACACAGGCAAGAATTTTTGTAGGAATATTTGCAGGCGCAAAATCTGGAACGTTAGTTGCTGTTTTAGAAATACAAGAAAGTCTGTTTCCGTTTGTTGCAACCATTGTAAGAGTATCGCCTTCTTTTTCAAAGTAAACACCAGTCATAAAGCTGCGGCTCTTAATATCCTTTACATCCTTGAATAC
>JAFYDO010000069.1 GCA_017544745.1 Treponema sp.
CAGTGGATTGGTTCTCCTTTAAGCAGAACATCTTTTAATTAATATGAAGAAAAAAACTACCAGAAGAACATCTGCCAAAAAGACACCAGCACGACGCACCAAGAGTACAAAAAAATCTTCTGTTTATATTCCTCCGCATAAAGCAATTATTCTGTGCCTGTCTGTAATTGTAGTGTGCCTCATACTGCTTGTGGTTAGCACTCTTTCAAATAAATCTGAGTCGGAGCCGGGAGAAGAGGTTTTATCTTCCATTGCAGAACGCTTTGAACCAAAACCCCAGGAACAGGAGCTGGAATCTCCAAAGGTTCCCGAAGTAACAAAAACCGAACCTAAAAAAACAGAACCGGCAAAGCCTGAACAAAAAAAGCAGGAGCCAAAAAAGGAAGAACCAAAAAAACAGGAAACTCCAAAAGAGGAGACTCCAAAAAAAGAGCCCCAGAAAACAGAGAAAAAAGCTTCCTTTGGTTTTGAAAAAGCAAAAAACGGTGCGCAGCTTTGTTTTGTATTTGATGACGGCGGACAGAATCTTGACCAGCTTAAAAAATTCCTGGAACTGCCGTTCCCAATTACAGTTGCAGTTTTACCGCAGATTACTCATTCTGTAGAAGCCGCTCAGATGGTTCGAAATTCTGGCAACGAAGTAATTTTGCACCAGCCAATGCAGTCGGTTAATAACAGCATAAATCCGGGGCCTGGTGCCATTACACCTGATATGACCGATGACCAGATAATTGCACAGCTTTTTATAAACATGGAACAGATTTCGCCAATTGCGGGCATGAATAATCACGAAGGTTCGGGCATTACCGCAGACGCTGAAAAAATGGAAATAATACTTCAGACTGCCAGCGAATACGGTATCTATTTTCTGGACAGCCGCACTAATGTAGAAACCACTGTTCCTTATGTAGCGGGAGAGCTTGGCTACTCTTACTACGAGAGAAACATATTCTTAGACAACGAAAAAACACGTCAGAACGCCCTTTCGGAATTAAAAAAGGGTCTTGCTCTTGCCAATAAATCGGGAAGCGTTATAATGATAGGACATATCTGGAGTGCAGACTTTTTACCACAACTGCTCCAGGAAGCGTACCCGGAACTTAAAGCACAGGGATATACCTTTAGTGTTGTAAGTAAAAGTAAGGCAAGGAAGAACTAGATGAAAGTATTAGGCATAGAAAGCAGCTGCGACGAAACGGCCTGCGCCATTGTAGAAGACGGCAGAACCATTTTGAGCAATGTAGTTGCTACACAGATTCCTTTTCATAAAATATACAAGGGAGTTGTCCCAGAAATTGCAAGCCGCAAACATGCAGAATGGATTTTACCAGTAGTAAATCAGGCGCTCAAAGAAGCTTCGCTCACTCTGGATGATGTAGATGCTATTGCTGCAACAAACCGTCCGGGACTCATGGGCTCGCTGCTTGTAGGCTTTACCTTTGGAAAAACTCTTGCCTGGGCAACAAACAAGCCTTTTATTGCAATAAATCATATGCTTGGTCATCTTTATGCAGCCCAGCTCCAGACACCGGTTGAATATCCGTTTTTGGGACTGCTCGTTAGCGGCGGTCACAGTATAATCTGCAAGGTAAATAATTTTGATGATCTTGAGATTCTTGGTACAACTGTAGATGATTCTGTTGGAGAAGCTTTTGATAAGGTCGCAAAGTTTTACGGACTCGGGTACCCGGGCGGAGTAATCATAGACAATCTTGCCAAAAAGGGAGACCCTGCCGCCGCAAAGTTCCCTATTCCAAAGCTTGATGAAGAAACACACCGCTATGACGTTTCTTTTTCGGGACTCAAGACAGCGGTAATTCACCAGTGCGACCTTTTCTGGCAGCCAGGCTATGAGCACAGCACAGAAAATATGTGTGCCGCATTCCAGGAAACTGCAATAAAGAGCCTTGTTGGAAAATTGCTTCGTGCCGCAGATGATACAGGACTCAAAACTGTTGTTTGTGGTGGTGGAGTTGCTGCAAACTCACGCCTTCGTGCCATGCTTGCAGAACGTAATGACTTAAACTGTATATTCCCGCCGCTCAAGCTTTGCGGAGACAACGGTGCTATGATTGCAGGCGTAGCCTATCACTTTTTACAGCGTGGAGACCGAAGCCCGCTTGATACTGTTACCTGTGCACGTATTCCTCAGTTTAAGCGCGGGTTGGAGCAGGTAAGGCACGGCCAGTAAAACTGTGTCATGCTGAACTTGTTTCAGCATCTCTACATCCTACACTTTAATTCAAACGACCCGTATACTTTTTTCTCATTAAAGTTCCAGCCGCAGCTACCGTCAAGAATGTAGCTGCATAGCCCGATTACCGAAAGGTCTATGCGCAAAAATCCACCTGCCAGATGGTTAAGGTTGCAGGTGTCTTTTACAAGGTCTGTCTGAAGTGTGTAGTAAGCACCGGTTTTAAATTGACGAAGAATAAGACTTTCGGCAAAGGTCAGGTCCGGAGACTTACAAAGAAAATAAAGTTCGCTGCGGTTTGTAAGCTTAAGGTTTCTGTTTGTAAAGGTATAGCTTGCAAAGGTGTATTCACCGGCTCCTGCGTGCTTTGCAAAGTTCCAGCACGATTCAAGATCAAGTCCAAGTCCTGGGGTAAAAGTTTTACAACTCTTATCTGCCAGAAAGTAGGGTTTTATAAAAAGATAGGTATCATCTTCCTGACCAAAAAGATTTTTAAATCCTGCTGTAAAGAAAAGCCTTTGAGAATTAAAGCGATAATTCGTTTTCCATTCTCCGGTAAAGACTATAGATCTTATCCACGCCGGAAAAAACGAAGGCTTTATGTTCAGGTCACCAAGTGCATAAAAGCTGCTGTTTTTAATTTCCTTGTAATCAAACTTATAGGAGCCTAAAAACTCTGCGTCAAAAAGATTGGATGGTTGAAAATGAATAAGAGCGTCTGCACAAATTCCGTCAAAGGTAAAAGGCTGGTTGGCGCGGATTTTAAACGTAGCACCGGGAATATCAATAAAGGCGTCTAAAGCAAGACCGTCCGATTCATACAAATAGGCATCAGGAAAATCTACGGCTCTGAAAACAGGCCAAAGCTTAACACCTGCATAAGGTTCGCTAAGCTTTACCGGCACATTATGAGTTACCCGTTGTATCTGGTCTTCTACAAGCTTGTCGGTAATTTTGCGTCGTTCATACAGCTGTGTATTTTGCGAAAGCTTTTTATGCGGGCAGGCCTGTATGTCCGACATAATGGCTGCTGCCGAAGTATAACCTGCCTGGCAAATTTCCGGGCTTTTATGAAAATCCATAAACGAAAAATGTTCTACATCATTGCGGATAAGTACGGGGTCCATTTCCATAATGTCTTTTATGGCAATTCGCTCTTTTCCAATAGACATTGTGCGGTTTATGATTACAACAGGATTATTAAAATTAAGCTCCTTATCGTAAAATGCAGTAGAAATAAGAATATTGCTGGTAAAATGCCCTGCAACCTTGAGCCCCGCAATATTAATTGCACCACTGTCTATGAGTCTTACCCGGGTTCCTTTGTTTTGTCCATCTTGGAGCGTGTAGCGCACCGGTTCCATAAAAACGCTCATGGCAAAGGTTGCATCCATTATTTTTGCAAAGTCTCCGCTGGCGTGCCATATCTGGCGTTTTGTATATAAATCTTCGGTCAAAAGAAGAATAGGGATTACACAGTCTTCCAGGCGGTGCGATTCTTCTCCCAAAAGCTGATTCATCAGGGCTTCAAACCGGCGCACAGAAAGCACACCACCTTTGAGCGGAAACACCGGTTCAAAATAAGAGCTAAGGTTTATTTTAGAAATAAGCTCTTCTATCTTTTGGGGCGAAAAACCATAGGCGTACAGCATGCCTATTACAGCGCCCATAGAGTTGGCTACAATAAAATCTGGGACAATATCCTGCTCTTCCATGGCTCTGAGTACACCTGTATGGCAAAAGGCACGGGCAGAACCACCGCAAAGTACCAGACACAGCGGTTCGCGGCCTTCTTCATCACGAATTTTCTGAATTTTCTGTTCAAACTGGTCTACACCTTCGTAAATAGGAATAGTCTGAAGTGCAAGAGGGGAGGCGGGGTCTAAAGAAAAGCATGGCCCGGCAAGAAACAGGAATGCAAAAATGCAGAGAAAAAAGATAGAACCGGGTTGTTTTTTCATATTACTATTATAACATAGGAAATGATAAAACTGTTACACATTTGTTAGAATTCTACTTTGATACCGGCGCCAATCAAAAGACCGTCTACAGATTTATCCATGATTGCAGAGATTGGGAAGAAGATTGAAAATTCCGGACCAAATTTTGTTGTTCCGTAGTAGAACATCCAGTCTATGCCCGCAGAAAGGAAAAGAAAGCGTACATTTTTGTAAAACCACTTGTTCATGTAGCCCACATCGCTTTTTACAGTGCCGGTAAAACCAGGTTCTGTTTCTTTTATATTAATAGGGGCGGTGGCAAAACGGAAAAGTCCTGCTACTCCCGCAAAAATACTCCAGCTTACCTTATCTTTATAATTGAGCTTAAAAACAATAGGAAAGTTTGTCAGAAAATTAAAGGTCTGGCCGGTTCTGTTTTCAATTTCGGCAGGAAGCACCATGTCCTGGTAAACAAGATAGTATGAAGTAAAAAACCTGAGTGTCGGCTGAAACGATATTGCCGTGTAGTTTGGAATAGAAAGACCTATGTAAACAGGAATGTACATTGGAGACGGTGCGCTTATGAATTTGCCGTCCGAATCCTTGGTGTGTGTGTTTATGCTTACCATCGGTTCAATTCCAAATACAAAGTCTATCTTGTGAATAAAACTCTGGCTTTGAATAAGCTCTTCTACTTCGGTTACAGACATGTTCTGGTCATCAACATAATCCTTTTCATCCTGAGGAGTAACCGTATCAATTTGAGACTCCTGGGTTTCCTGTGCAAAAAAAGCGGTGTATGAGAAAATAAAAATACATGTCAGAAGGAGGAGCTTTTTCATCTTTCCTTACCTTATCTTACTGTACAGGGTAGAATCAAGGTCTACGCTAAGAAAACCGCTACGACGTATTTTGTAAAAGTCCGATTCTTCCCAGGCTGCATAGAGTGTTGTTCCGCTTATAACAAAGTCGGAGTATATAAATCCATTTTCCAGCTTTGGAAGTCTTATTGCAACAGGTTTACCGCCTCTAAGGATGTGTTTTCCATTAAGTGCACCTTCTATAAAAAGTGTACCGTCTTCAAAAAGTGCGGCGCTCCAGCTTTGCGAAATTATTGTTTTTGCGTTGAGTTCGGTTTCCATAGAGCCGGGTGCTTCGTTTTGATACAACACCGAAGAACCACCACCTGCCGATTTTACCTCCAGTACAAACGGAACTGTAGAAGAAAAGCCTGCAAGCATATTCTGAATGCGCTGTGGAGCAGTTTTATAGTCCTTTATGCTCATGGCCTTGCGGAATTCATCTGCTGTAGATTCCCTTATGTTAAGAAGGCTTGAAGCAGTTACCGGCGAAATTGAAAGCAGCGGGGCACCCAGGGTAAATTTGATATAGGAAAAACTGATTTTTTCGTCCATCTTTTTTAGGCTGCAGAACCATTCGTTGCCGTTCCAGAAAAAGTCTGTTACCTGGTAGTACGGTTCATCCGTAAGATTTGTGCTGTTGATAACCGGATATGAGATTTTGGCCTGGTCATCAAACTGAACAAGGAAAAGCTGTTCATTTTTTGCGTCCTTCTGGGAGCTTGAATTAAAAAAGGAGCTTTTGTATACCGAAAAAATCGGGGTATCGTTCATAAAAACAAGGTTTCCAGCTGTTCTGTCCGAAAAAACCGAAATATCCTTGGCTATAGAAATACTGTTTCCGTTAAAACACAGAACACCGAGTCTGTTTACCAGGGCATAGGCTTTTCCTGTGCTGCCAGCTGTATTGTTTGCAGAAGAAATGCGTATTGCTTCTGTGTAGGGCTGCGTTTTGGAAAGCGGTACATTTTTGGGATTATCAACCTGAATAAAGCCATCCTGAGTAAAATAAAACCACGAATGGTCGCCTTTCTGCTTTATCTGAAAAACTTCGGAGTCGTTTGGTGTCTTTTGTTTAGACTTTTTTTTGCAGCCCGGGCACAAAATCAGAGCTGCAGCAATAACAGTCAGTAAAAATAATTTTTTTCTCATATCCCTTCTGTGAATATCGGCATAGAAATAAAGTCCATTGATATTTTTTTTAGGGTAGTGCCGCAAATTATAACTCCTGTTTTATATGCACCGTCATCCACCAGAAACAGCTGGGGAGCGCCTTTTTTGATGATTCTTGTACCTTGCAAAAGATTCTGTGGTACATAAGATGAAAATACAGGAAAATCAAGCTGTAAGGCAAGAGTTCCAGACATATTCAGCTTTGTTGCTGTAAAATCGTGATACGCAATTGCTTCTAAAACCTGCGGCGAATCCAAAAGCCACGGATTATAGGTATTTTCCGATTTTTCCTGCTTTTGCTCCAGCGTAGTTATAAAACGTTCCCAGTTAAACAGCAAAAGATAAGATTCCGGGGCAGTCGTTTTGAGGTTTTTCATTGTACAGGCCGCATAGCCCCCGCTCCAGGTTATGGTCTTACTATAGGGATAGATGGTACCGGCGCACTTAAAAAAGCCTTGAGCTGTGGTTAGAGGCTGCGCGCAGATATAAAAGGGCTCGTTCTTTTTTATACGCAGCGTAAAGGAGGTGTCGGTTGCGGGGAGTACAAGGGTCTGTTCGCTGGATGAGTCTTTTCCGCTGTCGCTTGTAATGGACCAGCCCTGCAGCGGTGGAAGGGGAGACGGCCACTGGGGCAGGGTAAAGGTAACAGTTTCGTACTCATAGCTTTGCAGATGTGTTACAAGCGAGCACGAACACAACGAATTGGGCACGGCAAAATAGATTGCCACCCAGACCAGAGTATGGCATACAGCCATTAATAATACAGTATGTTTTCTCATACTATAGTATTAGAAAAAAAACGGGGTTTATTACAAAAATTCAGGGATTTTTTTTAAAAAAAGTGAAATTTATTTAAATTTATGTATCTCTTTCTGGCACAATTGATCACACAGCTCATTGTATTCAATTCCTGCGTGGCCTTTAACCCAGTTCCAGGTTACGTCGAGTGCGGCATTGAGCTCGTCCAGCTGCATCCACAGGTCCTGGTTTTTTACAGGCTTTTTGTCGGCGGTTTTCCAGCCCTTGGCCTTCCAGGAGTGAATCCACTGGGTAATGCCGTTTTTTACATACTGGCTGTCTATATTTACAGTAACGTGTCGTCCCGCAAAAGCAGGGGTATTCTTTACTACAGAAAGTCCAGCAATGGCAGCGCTAAGCTCCATCTTATTGTTGGTGGTCATGGGCTCGCCACCGCTAAGGCTTTTTACTACGCCGTCGGCAATAACAACAATACCCCAGCCACCAGGGCCAGGGTTTCCGGAGCAGCCACCGTCTGTATAGATTATGATGTCGTCCATGTGTTGTCTCCGCGCGTTATACCAGCACGCCTTTTGTAGAAGGAATTGCTCCACCACGGCGCTCGTCAATGCTTACGGCTTCGCGGATGGCACGGCTAACTGCCTTAAAGGCGGCTTCTATTTTGTGGTGGTCACTGCGGCCACGGATTGTGTCTATGTGTAAGTTGCACTGTGCAGCATTTACAAAGCCCTGCCAGAAGTCTTCAAAACAGTCTGTCTGGAACGAAGCTTCTTTTCCGTCCTCGCCAATTGATACAAGAGGAATTCCTGTGAGTTTGGCGTCGTTTACAAGGTATGCGCGGCCGCCAAAATCAACTGCAGCCTGAACAAGAGACTCATCCATAGGGTAGATAAAAAAGCCTGCACGGTAGATTCCTGCACAGTCGCCGAGTGCCTTCTTAAAGCATTCGCCAAGCACAATGCCGGTATCTTCTATTGTGTGGTGCTGGTCTACATTAAGGTCACCTTTGATGGTACCTGTAAGGTCAAAAAGCCCGTGCTTGCAGAACGAGCGCAGCATGTGGTCAAAAAAGCCGATTGGGTTTTTAACATCGCATTTGCCTGTTCCGTCAAG
>JAFYDO010000070.1 GCA_017544745.1 Treponema sp.
CTCAAACAGACAAACCTTTGGGTAAATGCCGTTGTGCGAGATGAAACCGACAAACCGATTGGTGTTATTGGAACCGGTATTCCACTTACAAATATGATTGCAGAAATGTACGACGGTCTTGATCCTCGTATAACAATGTACCTTTTTAATGACAGCCTTGAAATTACTGGTGCCCTGGATGACTCTATAGTCGAAAACAAAAAGAATATTCTTGAAGAGCTTCCTCAGATTGAAAATTATGCCTACATGCCGGGCGATGTAACCTTTACGACAATCAAACATGCAGACTATACTTTTGCCCCAATTTCTTTAGTTGGCTGGCATATGGTTTTGTTCAAGTCCTACAGCACTGCCGACTTCTTTAATTTCGGACGCGTTGCCATTATTTCCGGTATCATAGCAGCTATTATTGTAATCACTCTTGCTATTCAGATTATCAATATGGTTAATCAGCTTTCTATTTTGAATGATGCTGTAAGCGACCTTAGTTCCGCAAATGCCGACCTTACAAAGCGTGTTACCCTCAAGCGCCGTTCTATCTTCAAGGTATTCAGCCAGCTTGTAGAAAACGAAAATATATTTATCGAAAAGCTCCAGAATATTATTGATAATGTAAAGGTTTCTGCGCAGAACCTAAATAATGTTGGAGAAAACATGGCTGCCAGTACCCAGAATACTGCAACTGCAATTACTCAGATTATTTCCAATATTGATTCTGTTCACGGAAATATTAATCAGCAGGCTGCCAACGTACAGGAAACCGCCGGTGCTGTTAATGAGATTGCTGCAAACATAGATGCTCTTGAAAAAATGATTCACGAGCAGGCAAACGGAGTAACACAGGCTTCCAGCGCTGTAGAAGAAATGATTGGTAACATTCAGTCGGTAAATACTTCTGTAGACAAAATGGCCGATTCCTTTGATCAGCTTGAACAGCAGTCACAGTCCGGTCAGGAAAAACAGCTTGCTGTAAACCAGATGATTCACGAAATTGAAGACAAGTCAAAGATGCTTCAGGAAGCCAACCAGGCAATTGCATCTATTGCAAGTCAGACAAACCTTCTTGCTATGAACGCTGCTATTGAGGCTGCCCACGCCGGTGAAGCAGGCAAGGGTTTTGCGGTAGTAGCAGACGAAATCCGTAAGCTTAGCGAAACCTCTACTGCACAATCTAAGCGTATCGGTGAACAGCTCAAGAGTATTCAGGAATCTATTCTTGAGGTTGTATCCGGATCTCAGAAAGCAAGCAACGCCTTTACAGTTGTATCTAACGAAATCCAAAATACAAACCAGCTTGTAAATGAAATTAAGATTGCCATGAGTGAACAGAACGAAGGCTCTAAGCAGGTAATTGAAACACTTCGTACTATGAATATGAGTACTTCCGAAGTAAGCAATGCCGCCCGCGAAATGATTGAAGGTAACAAGCTTATCTTCAAGAATATAGCCGGACTTCAGGATTCTTCGAATGCAATGAAATCAAGCATGGACGAAATGTCTATTGGTGCAAAGCGAATCAACGAAAACGGTTCAGAACTGTCTCAGATTTCTACCGAAATGAAGGATTCGATTGCAGAAATTGGTGGACAGATAGATCAGTTTACTGTATAAACTATTTGCAGCCAGATTATTATTTTACAGGAGAATGTTTATGAATCTGTTTAGTACTTTTATGTTGTTTTTTGGTCTCTCTACAGTAATTGGTGTACCGTTACTGTCATCCTTTCAGGTTACCCAGATAAAGGGCTCTACCTGGATGGACTGGGCTACGCATCTTGGAACAACTCTGGGACCGGCCGCAGGTATTTTTGTTCTTGTTTCTATTCTTGTATATTTTATGCACAAACCTCTGGTTAAACTCATAAAAACAGCAGAAAGCAGGCCTTTAACTGATGATGAAAAAATTCAGGCTCAGAAAATCCTAAACAGAATTAATATTGTGTCCATCGTTTCTCTTATGAGCGGATACCCTATCGGCAACGGTACAACAATCATTATCAAAACACTGTCTGGTAACCTCCGCTATAATCTTACCGACCTTATTTTGATTTTTGTTCTTATCATTCTGTACGCTTTTCTTGCAATTTCTTATTCTACCAAGTGTTTTAACATAGTTGCCCGCAGCGAACTTGCCAAGCTTAACATTCAGAATCTTGATGGAATGAAAACTTCACGCTATACAGTTACACTCGGTATGATTATTCTTAATTCGGCCCTCATAATCGGCTGGCAGGTTGTCTGCTCCGGTTATAGTGCAGTTAGACACGACTGGCCAATGAGCCTGTTTTTGCGCAAGGGAATATATGCCCTTTTAATGGGTTGTGCAATTACTCTGCCACTTTGTCTTCTTGTTCTTTACCAGCTGCGCAAGCGCTTTAGAATTACTATTAAACAGATTGACTCACTCCGCGAGGACGGTGACCTTGTTACCCGTATTAATATTGGTACCTTTGATGACTTTGGTGTAATCATGACTTCCATGAATAAGCTCATGGACTTTCTGCGTGTTTCGCTTTCTACACTCAAAAACGAATCGGGTTCGGTTGGTTCAACAGCGACAGAGCTTCTTTCTATTACCGATAACTCTTCTACAAGTATTGAACATATTGTAAACAGCTTTGAAGAAATGCGCCGCCAGAACGAAGAAAAAGACAAGCTTCTGGAAGCCGCAAAGAATAATATCAACAAGCTCAATGAAGATGCTGCACGGGTTAGTTCTACAATGCAGAATCAGGCACATGCCGAAGAACAGAACGCTCAGGCTATTTCCCTGATGACCCAGAATACAAACCAGATTAATGATCTTATCAAGCAGGCAAAAGAGCTTTCTAACAATCTTTCTGAATCTTCTTCATCTGGTGCTACAGAGGTAGATAAGACAGAAGCTGTAATTACTGAAGTAAGCGATAAATCAAAGAAGATGATTGAAGTTATTCAGGTAATTCAGCAGGTTGCAAGTCAAACCAACCTTCTTGCTATGAACGCCGCTATTGAGGCTGCCCACGCCGGCGAAGCAGGTCAGGGATTCTCGGTTGTTGCCGACGAAATTCGTAAGCTTGCCGAAAATACCCAGAGTCAGGCAAAGAGCATTAAGGATTTGATTACCGAAATTACAAGTGCAATTTCTCACGGTACAGAAAGTATGCAGGATACAAAGTCTATGTTCTACAAGATTCAGCAGGAAATTGCTACACAGACAAACGTTGTAGAAAATATTGCACATACAATGGACGAACAGTCTACCGGTGCCGAAGAAATTCTTTCTACAACCAATAAGATTTCTCAGAATATTCAGGATGTTAACTCGCTCATTAAAAACCAGGCTAATTATACAGAAGAGATTAAGAACGGCATAACCGATGTCGTTTCGCTTTCCGAGAAAATAGATTCTTCTTTGAATATTTCGCTTGAGATTCTTAAGGACTTCTCCCAGTCAATGGGCATTGTAAATGACAAGGCCACATTGAACCAGAAGTCAGTTCAAACCATCACCGACGAATTGGCTAAGTTTGAACTCTAAACCTTAAACTGTTTGATCTGCTCACTAATCTTTGAAACGCTGTTGCGAACGTTGCGGGCATTGGAAGAAAGAAGCTCGCCGGTTTCTACAATGCGCTGTGTACCAAATGCCATTTCGCACATGGTCTGAGCCATTTCTGTAGTTGCGGTCTGGAGCTTGTTTACCTTGTCCATAACCTCTTTGTTTCCCTTAGTCATTGTATCACTGGCACTACGTACATCGCGTGTACTGTCGTTAAGGGTCTGCAGAGAAATATTAATCTGCTTAGAGCCTTCTGTCTGCTCTGTCATGGAATCCTTAATCTGACGTACGAGAGAGTCTGTTTCTGCAATCATGTTAGAAAGTTTATTAAAGGATTCAAGAGATTCTCCAGAAGCAATTGTTACACCAGAGATTGATTCACGAATCTTTGTAAGCTGTTCACCAATCTTTTGTGACTGTTCACTTGAATCTTCACTAAGCTTACGGATTTCGTCTGCTACTACAGAGAAGCCCTTTCCGGCCTCACCAGCGTGTGCAGCTTCGATTGCCGCGTTCATAGCAAGAAGGTTTGTCTGTTCTGCAATACCCTGAATAACGGTATTTGCTTCTTCCAGCATTTCTGATTCATCCTGAATCTTAAGAATTCGGTCATTAACCATAACCTGCTTTTCGGAACCGTTGCGTACATTGCTTTCGAGGTTTCCAAACGATTCGGCCATCTTATCTACAATATGGTTTACAGAAGCAATATTGCTTACCATTTCTTCTACAGTAGAAGAAGCCTGTGTAACTTCGTTTACCTGTACGGCAATCAAATCATCAAGGGAACCAATATCAGAAGTAACGGAACTTACCTGATTTACAGCTTCCATTACAGTACGTGCCTGGTATTCAACCTGATCCTGTACGTTATTAATATTATTTGACATTTCTGTCATGATGTTTGAGGTATCGCTTGCAGAATGAGTCATGTCAACACTAACTGTATCCAGAGTTTCCTGAGAAGATTTTACATCAATAATTATTCCGCGGAGTTTTTCGGTAAAGAGATTAAAGCCCTTTACAACCTCACCAATTTCGTCTTTATTATGAACTTCAATTTTGCGTGTAAGGTCTGCACTATCGCTGGCAAGTTCTGTAATAGATTTTGTTACAGCAAGCAGCGGCTTAAGGAAGCTTGTAAGTGCAAGTAAAAGACTAACAAGAACTACAACAAAGGCAATAATCATTACATAAATAATTGCGTGCTGAATGTGTGTAAGTCCTCCAAAGTAAAAGTCAAAAGGAAGGGTACAGATAACAAGCCAATCCTTGTTTGTAGGAACAGCCTTTGCAATAAAGGACATTTTTTCACCGGTTATAGAATCTTCATATTCCATAATGGTTTCTTCGTTGCCGTTTATTGCTGCATCGATTGTCTGTGCAAGTGCAACATTTGTTTCAAGATCAATTTCATAATCTTCCGGGGAACCAATAATTTCGCCGGTAGCCTTGTTTATTACAAACGGGTGATTGTTGCGTCCAAAGGTAATTTCGGTAACGATATGTGAAAGTCGGTTTCCTTTAATTACAGAAACGGCAACACCATGGATTTTTCCATCATAATTGCGTACCGGAGTTGCGTAAAACATAAGAACTGCATTAATAACTGCAGAAAAAGCAGGATCGGCAACATAGTTATTGCCCTTCATGGCCTGTTCAAAATAGGTACGGCCGGAAGCAAGATTAAGCTTTTGTCCTGTAGAACGTATAAAAGTAAAGCCTTCGCTGTCGTAAAATGCACAGTTTTCGTATTTATCTGTGTTTACATTTACAACTTCGGCCATCTGTCTGTTCTTTTCGTCCAGAGAAACCTCCGGATCACGGGCAAACGGCATCTGAGCAATAGAACTAAGGAGCATAAACTCCTTTTCGTTCAGTTCGTTTATCTGGTTTGTTACTTCTTCAGAAAGCGTAAACATGTTGCTGCGGGCAGAATCCTTAAGTGTACGCTCTGCAAAGTAGTATGAAAGACCTCCAATAGTCATAATACCAATCAAAACTATTGAAACCGTAATTATAATGAGTTTTCCTTTAATGCTGTGCATATCTTCTCCAATATTTTATTCTACATATTATAAAGCACTATGGCAAAAATGACAAACGTTTTTGCTTATGTCGTCTAACTTTTTACTATTATATACATAGGATCGCAGTCTGGTTTGAGCTCAAGAATGTGTTTTTCGCATTCAAGCTTTTCGGTAGGGTCGTGAGTTACATGCAGCATAGTAGTTGTGCCTCCCTCTCCAATAAGCTCCATAAGATGAAGGATTTTTGACCTGTAGTTTTCATCAAGCCCGTGGCAGGGCTCGTCCAAAATCAATAGGGAAGGGCACTTTACTGCAGAACGCAGGATAAGAACCGCACGCTGTTCCCCATAACTCAAGCTTCCAAAGGATTCCTTTTCGCGGCCAGCAAAGCCTCCTAGTTCCAGCCATTTTTTTGCAAGCGCAAGCTCGGTGTCGGTTGCAGCTTCATATAGCCCTATAGAGTCGCGGAAGCCCGAAATTATTACGTTTTCAAGACTTGTGCCGCCAAGCATTCGGTATTCTACATGAAGACGGTAAGAAACTATTCCAAGATGCTTTTTTA
>JAFYDO010000071.1 GCA_017544745.1 Treponema sp.
CTGGCGCGAAGGAACAAAACGGGGGACAAAATGACTCTGACTGTTGATGCCGCGCAGCGGCAGTCAATAGTTCCATTGCAACAGTCAGCGTCAAGCCGGCTAGCCGGCGCTTTTGGCCCCCGTTTTGTGACTGGGAGCCAGCCTGTTAGATAAAATCTGCAAGCCAAATAATATATATAGAATTCACTATTTTTTTGTGATATAATGTTTCTATGGAAGTATTTTTAGGCATCCCCGCCGCAGATGGTATTGGCATAGGAACAGCGTTTGTAATACCTGACCCGGTAAAAAGAGCGATATCTCAACATCATATAAAGATTGACCAGATAAATGACGGCTGGAAGCGTTTTGAATATGCTTCGCAGTCGGTTGTTTTTGAACTTACTAATTATCTGGAATCTCTTTCCAAGACAGATCCTAAGGATAAAATACAGCGCGAAGTTTTTGAAACTTACATTCTCATGCTCGAAGACCCGGTTTTCTTAAAGGAAACACGCGAGTTTTACGAAAAAGAGCTCTTTAATATAGAATACTCCCTCAATTTTAAAGCAGAAGAATATGCACAGCGCCTGCGTCAGTCAGGTAACGAATATCTTTCTGAGCGTGCACAGGATATTACCGATGTTTTTGGCCGCGTTCTGGACGAAATGCTGGACATCCATCCGTTTGATATAAACAGTGTACCCGACGGAGCAGTTATTTTTGCAAATGCGCTCAGTTCTTCGGACACAATCATTCTTTCAAAGCGTAAGATTGCAGGTCTTGCTTTGAGCCAGGGTGGTGTTTCTTCCCACGTTGTAATTCTTGCCCGCAACTACGGCATTCCTACAATCACAGGCCTGGAAGATATCAATAAAAAAGTTCACAACGGCGAAACAGTAATTATAGACGGTACCAGTGCCGAAGTTCTTGTAAGCCCTGACCGTACTACAATTGATGAATATAAGGAAAAAATCCGTGCAGAGTTTGCCCATAAGCTTGAACTCAAAAAATATCTGGACAAGCCTGCTGTTACTCAGGATGGAACACAGTTTAAGCTTTATGCAAACATCGGTACCCCCGAAGAAGCAGAAATTGCACGTGCCGAAGGTGCAGATGGAATTGGACTTTTCCGTACAGAATTCCTTTATATGAGCCAGAATGGCGCTTCCTTAAATGCAGCAGCACGTTCCTTCAGCGAGCAGACTCAGTTTGAAGCCTACAAGCAGGTACTCGAAATTATGGGCGACAAGCCTGTAACAATCCGTACCCTTGATGCGGGTGGAGACAAGCTCATCAACTCTGTAGACATGCCTAACTTTGACGAAAAGAATCCTCTTATGGGACTTCGTGCAATCCGTCTTAGTCTTGAATGCCCGAATGTATTTAAAACCCAGCTGCGTGCCCTTTACCGTGCAAGTATTTACGGAAACCTACAGATTATGCTTCCGCTTATTTCGAGCATGGAACAGGTAAAACAGGCACAGGCACTCATCAAAGAAGTAAAGGACGAGCTTACTGCCGAAAAAATTGATTTTAATCCTGCCACTCCGGTGGGCATTATGATAGAGACTGCATCCGCTGCCCTTACAAGCGACTGTCTTGCAAAGGTAAGCGACTTCTTTAGTCTTGGTACAAACGACCTTACACAATATACCCTTGGTGTAGACCGCGAAAACCAGCATGTTGCCGGGCTTTACAACGAGTTTAATCTTGCAGTCCTTCGCCTTATTCAGACTACAATTACTGCTGCAGAACATGCAAATCTGCCTATTTCGGTTTGTGGAGAAATGGCCGGACGTCCCGACAGTATTATGGTGCTTGCAGGCATGGGAATCCGTAAGCTTAGTATGAGCCCAAAAATGATAAGCAGTACCAAGGAACTTTTGAGCCGCTTTACAATAGAAGAACTCAAAGCAATTTCGGATAACAGGCTCAACAATTTTTAGGAACACATATGTCAAAAAAGAAAATTAAACCCGATTTCTCAAAACCAAAACAAATAAAACAAACCAGCGCTGTTGAAGAAATGCCTGACTTTGTAAGCGACATAAAACCCTCCGGCGAAAAATATACCGAAGATGCAGAATACGAAGGTCTTCCTGTTGTTGTAATTGCGGGCCGTCCTAATGTCGGAAAATCTACCCTCTTCAACCGCTTTTTGCACAGACGCATTGCCATTGTAAATGACCAGCCGGGCGTAACACGCGACCCTGTAGAAGCAACTGCAATTATAAACGGCAAGCCTGTTCATCTTGTAGACACAGGCGGATACAAGCTTACCCGTGATATAGGAACAAAAGAAGCAGAGCTGGACGACTATGTTGTAGAACGCTCGCTTGATATGATAGAACGCGCAGATGTTGTTATACTCCTGCTTGATTCCGGCGAAATTACCGGAGAAGACGAAGAGTTTATCTTAAAGATGCGCCCGTACCGCAACAAGCTCATTGCTGCAGTAAACAAAACAGAGGGTGGACGCAACGAAGCCGAAGCCTGGAACTATGCACGTTTTGGTTTTGAAAATCTTGTTTTGATTTCTGCAGACCACGGCGACCATATTACAGACCTTGCTAAGCTTATTACCGACCGCTGCGACTTTAGCAAGGTGCGTGTTGTTTCAAACGACCGCCCTATTAAAATTGCAATATTAGGCAAGCCTAACACCGGAAAGTCTACCCTTTCTAACCGCCTTACACATACAGAAAATTCCATTGTCTGCGACTATGCAGGAACTACCCGCGATGTTGTAGAAGGAGATTTTGATTATGCAGGCCGCCGCTTTCATGTTCTTGATACA
>JAFYDO010000006.1 GCA_017544745.1 Treponema sp.
TGCTCAATGCAGACAGCAATACAGAGCAGGAGCTCAAACAAAAATATAACGGTCGCTATAAGCCATATCAGTTTATATATGAACAGATGCCGGACGTGCTTGCCGCTGCCGATGTTATTCTTTCACGCGCAGGTGCAAACTCAATCTGGGAAGCAGCTGTTCTTTCAAAACCAATGTTGCTCATTCCTCTTTGTGGCAGTGGTACCCGAGGAGACCAGGTAGACAATGCAGAGTTTTTCCGCCAGCGTAATGCAGCACTTGTTCTTTTGGGAGACCAGGCAACAGGCGAAAATCTCAAGTCTTCTCTACAAACCTTGCTGGATCCTGCCACCCGCGACCAATACGCTGCCAATGTCAAAAAACTCACCGGCGACATTAAACCTGCTGAAAAAATTGCTCAAATATTGTATAATCAGATTAATCACAAGCGAGGGGAACAATAATGAGCATTGCATTAACAGATGTAATTTTTCTTTTAGTTATATTAATCTTTGCAATAATTGCAGCTGCCAAGGGCTTTATAAAAGCAATCTTTGGAAAGCTCTGCTGGATACTCGGACTTTTGGGAGCATTCTTCTTTTACAAAAAACTCATGTCGCACATGAATGACCTTGTTCACAACGAAACAGTTTCCTTTATTCTGTGCTTCCTGCTCATTTTTGTTGTAATCTTTTTAATCGTAAAAATCATTCAGACAATTTTTGAAAGAATCTTTGACGGAGAAATTATGAAAGGACTTGACCGTTCGCTTGGATTCTTTTTTGGAATTGTAGAAGGCTTTGTAGTAATTTTTGTTTTTATACTTATCCTTACATATCAGCCGTGGTTTGACTGTTCCAAAATATTTGAAGGCAGTTTTATCGTAAAGCTTTTGGCTCCGTTGATTGATTATTCTTCGGCAAATATTACTGTGCCGCCAGTTGGAGATATTGCATAATGTTAGAAAATCTTGTCGGACAACCAGCCTCCAGCGCAATCATCTCTGATATAAAAAACGGTAAGTTCCCGGGTGCAGTTCTTTTTGCGGGCTCCAGCGAAACCGGTAAACTCACTGCTGCCTTAGAAGTAGCACGCGCACTTTCCTGTAACGGAGACGATAAACCTCACTGGCTTTGTGAATGTCCGTCGTGTCTGCGTCATAAAGCGCTCAACTGTTCAAACCTTCTTTTGCTTGGACCACGCGACTGTTCACTCGAAATTACAGCAGCCAAAGATTCCTTTATCAAATCTTACCGCGACAATGACAGTCATCTAAAAGCCTGCAGGTATCTGTTTTTGCGAAGCATCCGTAAGCTTACTCTACGATTCAGCGGCATTTTGTGGGAAGGCGAATCCAACGTAAACAAACTTGCTCCGCTCATGGAAAAAATAAACGAAAACCTTGAGCTCATAGATTTTCCGCACGAGCTGCCACCTTTTGACGAAACAGTAAAAATCTGCAGTGAACTCGAAGCCGATGCCCTTAAGCTCGAAAGCGATTTTCTTTACGACTCTGTTCCTGTAAATCAGATTCGCAATATGGAAAAATGGGCCTGCATCCGTGCCGACGAAGGTAAAAAAACTGTAATCATAGAAAATGCCGAAAGCATGCAGGTTAGTGTACGAAACGCGCTGCTCAAGATTCTTGAAGAGCCGCCAACTGACTGTGTGTTTATTCTGCTTACTACAAGACGCAACGCAATTATGGAAACAATTCTTTCACGCGTGCGCACTTACAATTTTAAGGACAGGTCTCTGGAAGTTCAGCAGGATGTAATCAAGCGTGTTTTTCATAACGAATATTTCCATGGCCAGTTAAACGAATTCTTACTTACATTCCTTCCGGTTCCTGCAGACAAAATCAGGGAACAGTCCAAAGGTTTTATTCAGGGTGTTGTACACGGTAAGATTCCGGACTGCGATGCTTTAGTCAAGGCGTGCTCAAATTTTGAACCGCGTATAGAATTTAAAATCTTCCTTAATGGAATTGCAGATTTTGTGCGTCCTGCTTTTATGACTCAAAATGGAACTCAGGCCTGTGCCGAGCTTAATAAAACTTTACGCACCTGCTACGAAAATGTTACACTGTATAATCAGACCGTTAAAGCTGCGTTGGAATGTCTTATCCGCGATATAAATAAAATCAATGTTTTGTATGGCAAGGTGTTTTGTACAATATGAGAGGGTATGTAAAGCGCGTTTCGCAAAAATTTAACAAGCTTTCGAATGAACAGCTCATTTCTCTTTTGGACGGCATGGTCGAAGAAAACGAAAATCTGTACTCCATCCTTGAATGTATTTCTGCCGGACTTTTGATTTTAGACAATGATTTTATTTTGCAGCAGTCCAATAAAATTGTAGAAAGCCGCCTGAGTTTTTCTGTTTATCTTGATGATCCAAAAGCTGCAACCGTTCCTATATGGGAAATAATGGAAGACGAGGAAATTGGTGAGTATTTTAAAAAGTGCTGGGAAAAGGGCATTACAAATACCACCGAAGATTTTACCGTAATGACAAGCGGCGGTTCCATCAGGTTTCTTACAATTACAATGACACCGCTCATGCACGACGGAAACACAACCGGTAAGATTATTCTTGTTCGCGACGTTACTGAAAAAAAGAATCAGGAAGTTTTGCTTCATCGTATGGAAAACATGGCCAATCTTACAAACCTTGCGGCAGGTATGGCTCACGAAATTAAAAATCCTCTTGGCGCAATATCAATTCATATTCAGCTTTTGCAAAAGGCTTTGGAAAAAGCGCGCCAGAATAAGGATGTGCTGCCTGCTAAAAAATTTGTAGAAGATCATGTAGATGTTGTTAATGACGAAATTGACCACCTGAACAAGCTCATCATGGATTTTTTATTTGCGGTTCGTCCAGTAAATGCACAGCTTGAACTTAAAAA
>JAFYDO010000072.1 GCA_017544745.1 Treponema sp.
ACCTTACCACTACTAAGACCATTCCTCTGAGCCTGGACTCAAAGCTTACAGATTTACGACGCCAGCAGCTTGGCTTTGTTTTTCAGACCTTTAATCTTATTCCGGTTTTGAATGTTTACGAAAATATTCAGCTGCCACTTGAGATTGGTGCTTCCCCTGCAACCCAAACCATGAATAAAAAAGAGCTTACCCAATGGACAGATTATCTTGTAGAAACCGTAGGCCTTACCGACTGGAAAAAGCACAAACCAAGTGAATTAAGCGGCGGTCAGCGTCAGCGTGTTGCAATTGCACGTGCCCTCATTACAAAATGCCCTATCATTCTTGCAGACGAACCTACCGCAAACCTGGACTCAACTAACGGAGACCAGATTCTTGAGCTTATGCAAAAACTCAATAAAGAACTCCAGACTACTTTTATCTTTTCGACACACGACAGCAAAATCGTTCAGATGTCAAATCATGTAATCAAAATCAGAGACGGTAAACTGGTTTAATTATTAATAATCAAGAGAAAGAGAAATTACGGAACCAATTGTAAATTTAGGTTTTGTTGAAGGACCGTAATCTACAGAAACAGCATTTTTCCACTGAGCATAAGGGAACACCCCGTCAAATATATAAGCAACAGTAACATTACCGGTTTTGGCTGTAAAATCATGATTCCAGTCTACACCGCCCTTCATGTTTTTTCTTTTTCCAATACGCTTTATTCCACCCTGCAGTGCTATTTTGTGGTTGCCGTCATACTGATACTCTATGTTGATTCCAAGGTTAGGATCAAAGCCATCCCAAAGCTTATAAAAACCGCCGGTTGCAGTTACCTTACCATAGCCCGCCTTTTGATTAAGCTTTTTGTAATCTGTAATATTTACATAGCCCTGGGCATAAAAATCAAATCCAAAGAGCGTACGCTTAATTTCAAGTCCCGCAAGAGGATGCTTGTGAATTCCATCTGCAAGCTCTGACTGACCGTATTTTTTTGCAAAAAGATTTAGGCTTGTATGAAGCACAGTCTGTTCAACACTAAAGGCGTAAGTAATATCTTTATAGCTTGGATTAGAAGAAAGCAGATTGTAATTGTATGCACCTACAAAGGTTGCAGTCCCTGTACTCCATGGAAAACGGAATTCTGCATTGAGCTGCCCGTTTGTATCTGCCATGATGTTGCCGTTTGAAAAAAGCCTTGTATAACCCCAGGTAATGCTTTTCTTACCCGCAGAAATGAAAATGCGGTCAAACATCATATAATCAAAATATAAATAGCTAAGTGCAAGACTAAATTTATTTGAAAGAGAAGTATTAAGGGCACCGTAGATGCTTACAACAGGAGCCGGACGAACAGTCATATAAAGAGTATTATCCAGAGAAATATATCCGCCAAAATCAGGTTTTTCTATAATGATTGCAGAAAGTCCTACGTCGCCTGCAAAATGCCCTGTAAAGCTTATTGCCGAAGCAGGCGCTGCTGCTGTAACAGTAACAGGGTCTGTCTGTTCCACCTCTATATCATCTGCGGCATCTTCGAAAATAGAATCAAAATCGTCAAAATCATCAAAGTCGTCATCAGCAGATTGAGCCCA
>JAFYDO010000073.1 GCA_017544745.1 Treponema sp.
CAGCGTGTTTCCATTGCAAGGTGCTTTTTAAAGAACCCGCCGATTTTGATTTTAGACGAAGCAACCTCTGCGCTTGATACAACAACAGAAATAAAAATCCAGCATTCGTTTGATGAGCTTTCTAAGGGACGCACCACACTTGTAATTGCACACCGTCTTTCTACAATTAAAAATGCCGACATGATTGCCGTTGTTAATGACAAGGGAATTGTGGAGCAGGGCACTCATGAGCAATTGATGAATAAAAAAGGCGAGTATTACAGATTGCAAAATGCCCAGGTTAGCGAGTGAGGAAGTCACTTATTTCTTTCTGAATTTCTTCATCTTCAATGTTGCTTGCAGCGGCCGTAATCTTGGCACGGGTGAGCAACTCTTCTGCAGTTTTCTGGTCAATGCCGCGGCTGTTCATGTAAAAGAGCATATCGTTAGAAAGCTTTCCGATTGTAGAACCGTGCTCGGCTGCAATGTCTTCTTCGCCACAAAGAATAATAGGGGCTGCTTTTACAACTGCCTTTGGAGACAGGAGCAGTGTAGTTTCAATTTCGTTTCCTTTTGAACCTGCGCAACCCTTTACCATATCAATTGTACCGCGGTATGTTTTTGTTGTTTCATCCTTTGCGGTACCGTGAGTTTTCATGTCGCAGACTGTTTTCTTTCCCTTGTGAACTACAACCTGGTTCATGTCGAGGTACTGTGTGCCCTGGCAGATATAGGCTGTATCAGAATAGAATGAAGACTGATAGCCTGCCAGTGTTGCATGGAAGCCTGCATCTATGTGCGAACCGCCAAGTTCAATCTGAGTGAGTGTTACCTTTGCACGCTCGCCGCAAACAACTGCAGTATCGTCTATCTGGTTTACATTGCTGCCACAAAGCTGGACTTTTGAAATGTGAAGGTTTGCATCGTCTTCGGCATAGACTTTGGTGATTACACCTGAAAGTGCTGCCTGGCCCTCATAAACAATTATAACCTTAGCAGTAACTCCCGCTTTGGCATGAATAATCTGATGTGTTGCAGAGTTACCGGCTAAGTTAATTCGTATAATAAGAGGCTTGTCACCTGTTGATTTTTCTATTGTATAAATCTTACCTTGAGGTGCTGCGTCTGCAATAAGAGAGGCGGCCTGCTCTCCAATAGAAAACTTTGGTTCTTCAAGCTGTGTCTTTACAGTCTTTCCGCTGCTGACTAAAACACCTTCTGGAATCTGAATATCTTTTCCGGTGTTTTCTGTAAGGGTAAAATCGTAGCTTACAGGGTCGCTGTTTATTTTGAGCCAGCTCCATGTGAGGTATGGAATTGGGTTTATATTCATATTTTCCATTACATCGACCCCTTCATCTCAAGTTTAATAAGGTTGTTCATTTCAACTGCATACTCAAGCGGCAGTTCCTTGCTTACCGGGTTTGCAAAACCGCTTACTATCATGCTGCGCGCTTCATCTTCCGGGATACCACGGCTCATAAGATAGAAAATTGCATCGTTGGAAATGCGTCCAATTTTTGCTTCATGTCCAACATCACATTCGTCGGTTTTAATTACCATAGACGGAATCGTGTCAGAACGGCTTTCGCTGTCGAGCATTAAGCTTTCGCAAGATACGCTTGTTTTACTTCCAACCGCATTTTTATCTATATAAACTGCAGAACGGTAAATGCTAACTCCACCGCCCTTGGAAATTGACTTTGTAGAAATAAGGCTTGTTGTATCAGGAGCAAGGTGAACCATTTTGGCACCAGTGTCCAGCTCCTGGCCG
>JAFYDO010000074.1 GCA_017544745.1 Treponema sp.
GGGATAAAAAGTAAGAATACAACAAGGACTGCCGCAACAGCGACAAAGTTGTTTTCGATGAAACTAATTACTTTTCCACGACCTTCGTTTGCCATGAGCCCCCACCCAGCAATCTACTAACTTTCGTTTTGTTTCGAGTTCTTATATATATGACTATAGACTACCGAAATTGCATTCCAATAGTCATTAGGTATTATATCACCAATTTGAACATCTGTATATAGTCCGCGCGCAAGTGGACGATTTTCTTCGATAGGAATACCGTTCTCTGTTGCAAGACGCCTGATATATAAAGCAGTCTGATCTTCTCCCTTTGCAGTTACGCGTGGAGCTTCATCGTGCTGCTGTTCATATTTTAATACGACAGCAAAATGTGTAGGGTTGGTAATTACAACATCTGCTTCTGAAACAGCACGCGGAATATTCTGCGCAAGAAGCTGTCGCTGCATCTGCTTGAGCCTTCCCTTTACTTCCGGATCTCCTTCGAGTTCCTTATATTCCTGTTTTACTTCCTGCTTGGTCATTTTTAAAGTTTCGCGGTGTTCATGGCGGCGCACAAAATAATCAGGAATGGAAATTGCAAGAAACAGGATTGCAACAATTACAAGAATGGTTGCTGCTACAGATGCAATTTTTCCTATTGCAGAAAGGATCTGGCCGTTGCCTACAATTTCTACAAAAGAATATATATTACTGCGTATTACTAAAAATCCTATGATGATAATTATGGTAACCTTACCTATTGATTTTGCAATATTAAAAAGACCGGTTCCCGAAAAAATTGTCTTACGAAAATATTCTCCAAACTTTGGTGCAATTTTACTGAAGTTTGGTTCAATAGGTTTCCAGCTGAACAGAAAGCCTCTTGTCTGAATAATGTTTCCTGCAAAAGCCGCAACCACTGCAACAACAGCAACAGGAATTATCATTCTTAAAAAATTGATAAAGAAAGCAGAAAAAAGATTTGCATCTGTTACATCTGGATTTGCACAACGTGAAAAATAATAGATATAAATATTTATGCACTGACTCAAAAGCCACTTGCCGGTGATGATTAAAACTATTACACCAAAAAGCAAAACCAGAGAACTTGCAATTTCCTGACTCTTGGCAACACGACCTTCCTTGCGGGCCTGCTCAAGCCTGTGCTCCGAAGGTTCTTCCGTTCTGCCTTCATCTTCTGCGGCCAACTAGTTTATCCTCCCGCCAATACCGGCAAACAAATCTTCCAGCGCCTTAAAGCCTGCTTCGAACGAACGGTCAAAAAAGTCGACCATAGGACTTAGCAAAAGCATAATGAGGAAAAAGGCTGTAAGAATCATTATTGGGAAACCTTCTGACAGAAGGTTCATCTGTGGAGCTGCTTTTGAAAGAAGACCCGTACAGATTGTTATGAGCAAAAGCGTTCCCATTACAGGAAGTGCAATTATAAGTGCATCTGCAAAAAGCTTTGTAAGACCCTTTAGCATAAAAGTAACCAGAGTTTCCTGGCAGCCTGCAATAGAAATTGCAGTAAGGGTTTTAAAACTTGCGGTAAGACCTCCAAGAAAAAGTCTCTGGAAGCCCTGAGTCTGCATGAATATGAGCATTGCAACAAAGTTAAAGAACTGACCCATAAGAGGGTTTTCTACCTGAGCCATTGCATCGTAAGTACTTGCTGCACTAAAACCCATCTGGAATGCAGTAAACTGACCAGCGGTACTAAAGGCTGCAAAAATGATTGTAATGTAAAAACCCATTATTACGCCAATTCCTGCTTCTCCTAAAACAAGTAAAAGAAAGTAAAGCGAAAAGGCGCCGTCTTCTCCTAAAAAGGAATTATAAAGAGAAAGGTCTGCGTTACCCAGCATAAAAAAAGCCATGTAACCTGCAAAAGCAATTTTAGCAACTCTGGAAACTGCTCTTGTAGAAAAAAGCGGAAGAGTCATTATAAGTGCAAAGCATCTTGCAAAAACGAGAAGATAAACTGGTGCATTTAATAAAATCTTCTCCATAGGCTTTACTTAGCAAAATCTGGAATGCGGTTAAATAAGGCTATTGTATATTCTCCAAGTGAAGTAAACATCATGCCTCCCAAAAGAGCAATTGCAAGAAGAATTACAAGCAGCTTTGGAAGAAATGTAAGGGTTTGTTCCTGAATTGAAGTTACGGCCTGAAGTATAGCAACAACAAGACCAACTATGAGTGCAAGTCCAAGTACAGGACCAATTATAGAAATAATCTGAGTTACGGCACCACGCATTAAAGAAATTATTTCGCCGATTGTCATACACTACCTGCCTTGCTTTACCTTAAAACCGATACAAAAAGCTGTTGGGTTAAAAGTCCCCAGCCGTCTACAAGAACAAATAAAATTAATTTAAACGGCATGGAAATCTGAACAGGCGGAAGCATCATCATACCCATAGCCATGAGGATACTCGCGACGACCATATCTATAACAATAAACGGAATATACAGAAGAACGCCTATCTTAAAGGCAACCGTTAGTTCGTGGAGTATGTAGGACGGAACAAGAATATACGTTGGAACATCAGCAGGGGTATTAGGCTTTTCTAAGCCCGACATATTCATAAACAGCTTGATGTAGTTTGTATCATCCGACATCTGCTTAAACATAAATTCTCTTATCGGAGCTTCTGCTTCTTTATAGGCCTGTTCAATTCCAATTTCTCCGTCAGAAAGCGGCTTAAAGGAATTATTATACATTGTTGTAAAGGTAGGCCACATTATAAAAAGCGTCATAAAAAAAGCGATTCCGTTGAGTACCGAAGTTGGTGGAACCTGCTGCAGCGAAAGTGCACGCTTAATAAAATCAAGAACTATAGAAAAACGAAGGAAGCAGGTTACCAGAATGAGCAGGCTTGGAGCCAGGGTAAGAACTGTAAGCAAAAGCAAAAGTCTTACAGAAAAAGCAACTTCTTTACCAGACTGAGGCTCTGTAATTTGAATTGCAACATTAGGAACCTGAACAGGACTTACATTTGTATTCTGCTCGGTGGTTCCCTGTGTAGAGCCCTGGGGAAAAGTACTCTGCGCACTCAATCCAAGACTTCCAGACAGAATGAGGAAAAATGAGAATAACATTACAAAACGTTTTAATTTATTCATTCCCTTTATTTTCCTCTGGTGGTGTCTGATCTGGGGTTTGTGTATAAATTGAAGTATTGCCTCTGGATTTTGCCGGCATAAACATTTCGAGCACGTCAGAAAAATTCATAGGCTTTTTTGTGTTCTGCTTTTTATCAAAATTAAGATTAAGTGCAGAAATCATTTCTTTATCTTCAATTTCTGCAATAAGATTTATATTGCTTTCTGTAACACCAAGAATAAATCCACGGTCTACAAGAGTTACAATTTCTACGGATTTTCCGGGAGAAAGTGTAAGCGAAGAAACGCGTCTTAAAAAGTCATCATCGCTCTGGACATTGTTATTCTTTTTCTTAAAGAAAAGCATTATCCCATAAAGTGCTGCAATTACAAGGGCAAGAACAACAATCATTCTTATTATCATTTTTGCAGTAGACGGAGATTTATAACCGCTTTGAGAATCGGTACCGTCTGTATTTTCTGCAAAAAAGCTTGCGTCATTTTCATCAAAGGCAGATGAAGAAACTGCAGTTTGATTTCTTGTTGCATCAGCTGCCTGTGTTTGAGAAAAAACATTTACTGCTGTAAACAGCAGTATTATTGAGATACAAAAAAGAGATTTTATATTTTTTACCAATTTCCCCACCCTAAAAAAATCGGTTTAGTTCAAGTCGCTTACCCTTTCCATAGGAGACAGAATCTCAGTTACACGAACACCAAAGTTTTCGTCAATAACTACTACCTCTCCCTTGGCAATCTGTTTATGGTTTACAAGAATATCTACAGGTTCACCGGCAAGTTTATCAAGCTCGATAATTGTACCTTCACCCATACCAAGGATATCCTTGATAGAACGCTTTGTACGTCCAAGCTCTACGGTCATTTCCATGAATACGTCCATGATAAGACCGATATTTCCCTGTTCGCCGCTTCCAACTCCAGACGAAAGATTAGGGAACTGTAAAGACTGTACGTTAGGAACATTCATTCCCATATTAACGCCCATATTAGGCATCTGCATGCCGCCCATTGCACCCATATTAGGCATACCCATATTCTGTTGCATACCGCCCATACCTGCCATTCCCATATTTGGCATACCCATATTCTGCTGCATTCCCATGTTAGGCATAGCGCCACCCATAGGTGCACCCATAGCCATATTAGCAGAAGCGTCACCGCCCATGCCCATACCGTTGAGTGCATCCATACCAATGCTTGCCATTGAATCATCTTCAGCTGGAGCACCTCCGCCAAGAGCATTGGAAATCTTTTCTGCAGCATCTCCGCTCAGACATTCCCAAAGAGTATATGCCTTACCATCCAAAGTAAGAGGATAGCTTGTAAGAACAAATTCTCCTTGAGGGAACATAATCATTGCTTTTGATTCGTTTACACTCTCTGGAGTTGCATAAGTAATTCCAGGAAGCTTTGAATCAAGCTGATTTATCTGTGCGCTTACATGTGTTGCCACAATTTCTGAAACTACCGAAAGTACCATGTCGTCTACTTCTGTAGCTTCTTCGTTATTTACAAGAGCAAAAAGCTTGAGAGAGAAATCAGAAGAAAGAATGTACAGATGACTTCCCTTAATTCCTTCGTTGTAATCAGCATTAATTCCTACTACAACTTCCGGGAGTCTTGCTAAAACCTTATCGCGGTCGCTCAATTCTACAACCGGGTTTTCTACAGCAAAGGAGGCACCGGTATATTTATTGACATTTTCTTCCAGCTTTGGCTTGAGATCTTCTGCAAGCTTCTGAAGTGTCGGTATATCAATATGATAACTCGGACCGTTTCCTACATGACCTGAAGAGTTCAGACCATCAACGGCAACTCCTGAAAGCAAAGCATCAATTTCATCTTGTGAGATAGCACCATCACTCATACGATTCGTCTCCTTCTACAGAAAGCTCTTCGAATTCTTCCGCATCGGTTTCTTCGATCTTTCCTGTTATCTGTACAGCCATTTTTTTACCGACAACACCAGGCTGACAGTAAAACTTTTTCTTGTTTCCAATATTTAATGTAAGAGGATCTCCAACCTTTATGCTCGAAAGACGTACAATATCTCCCGTGCGAAGGGCCAGAACATCCCTTATAGGAATATTTATAGTTCCTATTTCTGCCACAATATCCATATCAACAGAAGAAATCTGTCCTTTGATTGTTCCAAGATATTGTGTTGTTGAACTTCGTCTTACACTTGAGAACCAGAACTGTGTAGAAAGCTTAGAAACAATTGGTTCAATAGTAAGATAAGGAATACAGAAGTTCATCATTCCTTCCTCGTCACCTACCTTGGTATCAAGAGTAACGAGAACGACCATTTCAGTTGGCGGAACAATCTGTGCGAACTGTGGATTGGTCTCTATCTGAGCAAAGCGTGGACGCAAATCAATTACCTGAGTCCAGGCTTCGCGCATATTTGCAAGAATACGTACAATTACACCTTCCATTACTTCCTGTTCGATATCTGTAAGGTCTCGGTTTTTGTTGCTTGATGTAGCACCGCGTCCACCAAACAGACGGTCAATCATACAGAAGGTAATAGCCGGGTCAATTTCCAAAACAGCAGAACCCTTGAGCGGGTCCATGTTTATAATTGCAAGTGTTGTTGGAGTTGGAATAGAACGGATAAATTCCTCGTAGGTCAATTCATCTACCGAAGCAACGTGTACATGAACAAGCGAACGCAGCTGTGCAGAAAGACTTGTTGTCGTTAAACGAGCAAAGGTCTCATGCATGTTTGAGACCGTACGCAGCTGTTCCTTAGAGAATTTTGAAGGACGCTTAAAGTCGTAAATCTTTATTTTGCGGGTACTATTGACCGGCTTAAACTCATCGGTATCGGTATCGCCCGAGCTGATTGCGTTTAAGAGCTGGTCAATCTCGTCCTGTGACAGAACCTCGTTCATTCACACTCCACCTTTTTTAATTCTGCTCAATTACATCTAATTGATCAAAACTTATATCTCGGATTTTAGAACTGGAAAGAACCTTATCGTTGATTCCATTTCTTATTTCCATTTTTAATTTTTCTTCGTTGTTTGAGTTTTTAAGCTCAGCAGCAGTTTTTCCGCGGAAATAGCGTCGCAAGAAGTCTTTAAGCTCTACAGAACGCTGTGTAATTTCTGTGGAAGTTGCTTTATCGTCTTTTTTATAGCCGAGGAATACATTTACCCGAACTGTTGCGGCATTTTCATCGCAGGTAAAGGTCTGAATTACACCGATTGATTTATACCAGTCGTAAAGCTCGCGCTGTCCCTGATATTCTTCTGCACTGACATTTGGATTGTAGGCATTTTTTGCACTGTTCTTGCTAACAATTTTTACTGTAACGAATACAACTACAATGATTACAATGATTGCTGCTATTGCAATAATTATCCATTTTAAGAGACCGGAAAAAAGATTACCCAAACCCTTCTTTTTAGCAGGAGCTGCTGCAGCACCGCCATCGTCAAGGTTCAAATCTTCATCATCTGCCATATTCCCCTCCAGCAAATTTAATAAATAGTACCATTAAAAATGTCCTTCGTCTAGAATTATTATATCTACACGTCTGTTATATGCACGACCTTCGGCCGTATCGTTTGAGAATTTAGGTCTTGTATCGGAATAACCCGCTACAGAAAACTTATTCTCATCTACTCCATAATCGGCAAGATAGTGCAAAACATTTACTGCTCTTGTTGCAGAAAGTTCCCAATTGCTTGGAAAAATTGAATCCGAGCTAACTGGTGTATTATCTGTATGACCTTCTATTCTATAGCGCTTATCTTTAACCTCTGTAGAACGGAAGAATTCTGAAAGACGCAGCAGGGTTTCGCGAGTTTCGTTTATATTAAGCTCTGCACTTCCCTCTTCAAAAAAGTTGTCGGAAAGAAGTGTAATTACAAGTCCGCGTTCGTCACTTGTAATGGTAATTTTATTTGATTTTACGTCCGGTGCAAAAAGACTAACTGCCTTTTTCTTTGCAAGACCAAGAGATTTACCTTTTTCCAGGGATGGAAGTGAGTTGATGTTGTTTCCAAGGTCCGAAAGCTGTCCTGCAGACAAAGAAAGACCGCCCGAGGTTGATTCTGTTTCCTGCATCTGCAGACTCTGGGTAATAGTAGCCAGCTGCGTAACGTCAACCTCCGAAGGGTTATACAACATTACGAAGAAGCAGAGCATAAGTGTAATCATGTCACCATAGGTACCTTGCCACGCGGTCGACGGTTTCTCTGGTTCCTTTGCTTTCTTTCCCATCTAACTTTCCTAATTAATCCTTAAGAACATCGGCTTCGATAGCCTTACGTGTTGCAGGATCAAGGTATGTAAGAAGCTTCTGTGCCATAATACGTGGGTTTTCACCAGCCTGAATAGCAAGAACTCCTTCAATAATCATTTCTTTTGTACGCATTTCCTGCTGGTTATGAGCAAGAAGCTTACTTGCGAACGGAGAAATGAGCCAGTTTGCCATCATAGAACCATACAGTGTAGTAATCAACGCAACGGCCATGTTAGGACCGAGGGAAGACTTATCTTCGAGGTTGTTCAACATACCAATAAGACCTACTACAGTACCCATCATACCAAAACCAGGAGCAAAACCGGCCCAAACGTTGATAACGCCGATCCACTCCATATGGCGGGCTTCTGTCTGATTCATTTCGTTTTCCATGATTGCACGGATGATGTTTCCGTCAGTACCATCTACTACAAGACGAAGACCGGTCTTCATAAACGGATCATCAAGATCATCAAGACCATCTTCAAGTGCAAGAATACCTTCGCGGCGGGCCTTTTCGGACAGCGCCTGCATATTTACAACAATATTTTTTTCACCAAAGTCCGGAACCTTAAATGCACGTCCCATAATCTTAAAAAGTCCAAGGGCTTTCTTTAATGGCGACGCAATGAACATGGCAAAGTAAGAACCACCAATGGTCATGGCTGCAGAAGGAAGGTCAAGAATACCTCCCATTGTACCACCTGATGTCATTACAGACATGACGATCATGACTGCACCACCAACAATACCAAGTATAGTA
>JAFYDO010000075.1 GCA_017544745.1 Treponema sp.
TATGGCTTCTAACCTTTTTGAAAACATGGTTGCAGAAGTTATTGCACGCGCCGGAACCTACAGCGAGCTCACACTGCGCCGATGTCTTGCTGGTTCCAATATGCTTTCGAGCGACGTAAACGCAGCCTATGACCCGATGAACGCAGGACTTTTTGATAAGGAAAACGCAAGCGTTCTTAGCGGTGGAATTGCCTTCCAGAAATACACAGGCAGCCGGGGAAAGTCTGGCGCCAGTGATGCAAACCCTGAATTTATTGCAGCAGTTCGTGCATGCATGGACAAGGCCGGCGTTACCTACCAGATGGCAGAGCTTGGAAAAGTTGACCAGGGTGGCGGCGGAACCATTGCCTACCACGCAGCAAAATACGGAATGAATGTTCTGGATGCAGGCGTTGCAGTTTTGAGCATGCATGCCCCATGGGAAATTGTTGCAAAAGAAGATATTCTGCAGATTTTTAAGGGATACAAGGCTTTTTTGGGAATGTAATTACTTATCCCCAATCAGTACTTCGTAAATACGGTCAAAATCTTTTTTAGAGGTAAACTTAATCTCGATGGAACCCTTGGTGGTATCGCCTTTGAAATTTACGTCTTTTACGCCAAAGAGATTACGAAGCTCCTGTTCAAAGAGGGCTACATCTGGGTCCTTGCGCTTTTTGGTCTTTTCGGCTTTTTTGGCAGCGGCTCGGCCACCGTTGTTGTAAACGTCGGCAAGCTGTTCGCATTCACGAACTGAAAGTCCTGAGCCTACAATCTTTCCAAACAGGATTCGCATGTCGGAATCGTTTTTTACCATCAACAGGGCACGGGCATGTCCGCTGGAAATCTGTCCGGTAATGAGCGACTTTTTAATATCATCGGGAAGCTTGAGCAGGCGGATTGAGTTTGCTACAGTCGAGCGGTTTTTACCAACACGCTTGGCAACTTCATCCTGAGTAAGGTCTCCCATCTGAATTAAATTATAGTAAGCAGTTGCTTCTTCAATAGGGTTCAAATCGGCACGCTGAATATTTTCGATGAGCGCATATTCAAGCTTCTGCTGGTCGTCAAACTTGCGCAGCTGAACCGGCACCTTATCAAGCCCTGCCATTTTTGCGGCGCGGGTTCGGCGTTCTCCTGCTATGATATAAAATTCATTTTCTTTATTTTCAACCGGTTCAATAATTATTGGCTGAAGGATTCCGTTCTGTTTGATTGAGTCGCAGAGTTCTTCAAGCTGCTTTGGATTAAAATCAATACGAGGCTGCTTTGGATTTGGCTTGAGCATGTTTACATCACACCAAAGACCACCGTCGCTGTCTACTTCTATGCAGGCAGGAACATTAGCAGGTCGTCCACCCTTTGCAACCTGAACACTGTGAAGTCCAAGTCCTGTAGAAATTAAAAACTCTTCATTTGCCTCGGGATTTTCTTTGATTAATGCTCCAAGGCCTTTACCCAATGCCTTTTTAGCCACGACGGATTACCTCTTCTGCCAATTTTTCATAACTTTTTGCGCCCATACATTCAGGGTCATATTTACAGATAGGAAGTCCATGAGACGGAGCCTCTGAAAGACGAACATTGCGCGGAATGATTGTGTTAAAAACTACATCCTTAAAATATGATTTAACCTGAAGCACAACATCCTGTGCAAGACGTGTGCGCGAATCATACATTGTAAAAAAGATTCCGCCGATTGTAAGCTTTGGATTAATTTCCTTCTGAACCTTCTGAACTGTCTGAAGAAGAAGCGTAATTCCTTCAAGCGCAAAATATTCACACTGCATAGGAACCAAAACTGAATCTGCAGCAGCAAGTCCGTTTAAGGTAAGGATTCCGAGGGAAGGCGGACAGTCAATAAGAATATAATCGTATTTTGACTGGAGAGGTTCCAGCGCATTTTTAAGGTAATATTCCCAGTTTTCCTGGTCTACAAGTTCAATTGCGGCACCAGAAAGATCAATAGAAGCACTTATTGCATCAAGATTAGGGATGGAAGACTTTTTGATTGCAGCCTGCGCAGTACAGTTTCCGGCAAGCAGCTCATAAATTGTAGGCTTGTCCTTGGATACGCCGACACCACTGGACATGTTTCCCTGCGAGTCAAAATCAACCAGCAGAACCTTTTTTCCAGCCAGCGCAATGTACGCACCAATATTGATTGCAGATGTCGTCTTGCCAACGCCACCCTTCTGATTTACAAAAACAATTGTCTTTCCCATAA
>JAFYDO010000007.1 GCA_017544745.1 Treponema sp.
TCTTATATGAAAGATTTT
Organism: Treponema sp.; assembly: GCA_017544745.1. The sequence continues at coordinate 19 of JAFYDO010000007.1, forward strand.
GTTCCTTTGAATGCCGACGAACAGGCTTGCGTACAAAAAGCTGCCGACCTTATAAAATCTACAATCGCAATTCCTTGTACTGCCTGCCGTTACTGTGTTGATGAGACCAACGGTGGCTGCCCTATGAATATTAATATTCCGCGTATGTTTGAGCTATACAATGAGAGTAAGCGCTACGGGGTTGCTTCTTATAAGTGGCACTTTAACGAAGAGCTTAAAAGGACAGGTAATCCTGCAGAATGCATAGGCTGCGGTAACTGCCAGGGCCACTGTCCACAAAAGCTGGAGATTATTGACCTTTTAAAGAAGGTGAGCGAGACCTTTGCCTAAGTAATACTTCTTGAAAACTTCACAATAAAGTGTTATTTTCTATTATATATTCAACTACAAGAGGTATGATTTTATGAAAAAATTCTCAATTTTAGTTGCTGCAGTTGCTGTTTTGGCATTAACTGGCTGCTCAAAATCAAAAGTTGTAATTAACGGTAAAGCCGACCTTGAAGGCAAGAAAATTGGTGTTCAGGCTGGTACTACAGGTGAATGGTTTGTAGAGGAAAATATTCCTGGTGCACAGATTGCTTCTTTCAAGAGTGGAATTGATGCTGCCCTTGACCTTAAGAATGGTGCTATTGACTGTGTAGTTTTGGATGAGCTTCCTGCTCAGGAAATTGTAAAGCGCAATCCATCCCTCAAAATTGTTCGCGATCCTTTCTTCTCAGAAAACAAGGAAGAATATGCAATTGCAGTTAAAAAGGGTAATTCAGAACTGCTTGCTAAAATTGATGATACTATCAACACTATGAAAAATAACGGCGACTATGAAAAGCTGGTTGCTGCCTTTATGCCTGCCGACGGAAATATTCAGATTCCTGCAAGCGAAGCTACAAGTGGTAATAAGGTTGTTCTTGGAACAAATGCTGCATTCCCTCCATTTGAATATGTAGAAGGAAAGAACATTGTAGGCTTTGATATTACAATGGGCGAAAAAATTGCCAAGAATGCCGGTATGAAGCTCGAAGTTATGGATATGGCATTTGACAGCTTGATTCCAGCTCTTCAGGCAGGAACAATTGACTTTATTGCTGCCGGTATGTCTGTAACCGAAGAACGCAAAAAGAACGTAGACTTTTCTGTTCCATACTTTGCCTCTGAACAGGTTATTATTGTAAGAAAATAGATCCATGTTATCAAATATCGGTCGTTCCATCTACGACACAATGATTGCCGGTGACTCTTATGTTTTAATTCTCCAGGGCCTTGGGGTAACGCTCCTTATTGCAATCTGCGCTATTCTCATTGGTACAGTACTTGGCTGTATCTTTGCGCTTATGAAGATTTCGGACAGCAAGATTCTGCGCGGTATTGCAAATGCATATACAACAATCCTGCGCGGAATTCCTCTTGCCACCCAGCTCATGATTTTTTACTTCGTTGTTTTTGCTCCTCTTCGTCTTCCAAAACTGCTGGTTGCAATCATTTCGTATGGTCTTAATTCCGGGGCCTACTGTACGGAGATTTTCCGTGCGGGTATTCAGGGAGTAGACAAGGGACAGACCGAAGCTGGTCGTTCTCTGGGTTTAAGCAAATGGCAGACTCTTTTTAAGATTGTTCTGCCTCAGGCTGTAAAGGCATGTCTTCCAACCTACACAAGCGAGTTCATCGTATTAATTAAGGAAACCTCTGTTGCGTCATTCATTGCTGTACGCGATATGACCAAGGCCGGAGATATGATTCGTAACGCAACCTACAACGCCTGGATTCCGCTGCTTACCTGTGCAATTATTTATCTTATTTTAACAGTTGGTCTAACCAAGTTGTTTGGTCTGCTGGAAAAAAGGATGGCCCGAAGTGACAGATAATGAAACTCTGATAGAAGTAAAAAATCTCAAAATAAGCTTTGGCGACCTTCATGTAATTAAGGATTTGACTACAACAATTAAGCGAGGCGAAAAAATCGTAGTAATCGGTCCTTCCGGCTCGGGTAAATCCACATTCCTGCGCTGCCTCAACAGGTTGGAAACCCCTGATGGTGGAACAATCCTTTTTGAAGGCAACGATATGACCAATCCCCAGACAAATCTTGACGCCTGCCGCCAGAAAATGGGAATGGTTTTTCAGCACTTTAATCTTTTTCCTCATCTTACTGTTTTAGAAAATATTACTCTTGCTCCGGTGCAGCTGGGACTCAAAACTCCCGAAGAAGCCCGTGACGAAGCAATGAAGCTCTTGGAACGAATTGGACTTCCTGAAAAAGCAGACGTTTACCCATCAACTCTCTCCGGCGGCCAGAAGCAGCGTATTGCAATTGTACGTTCTCTTGCCATGCACCCGGATGTAATGCTCTTTGATGAACCAACCTCTGCCCTTGATCCCGAAATGGTAGGCGAAGTTCTTGAAGTTATGAAGGACCTTGCCCGCGAAGGAATGACCATGGTTGTAGTAACTCACGAAATGGGTTTTGCCCGCGAAGTTGCAGACCGCGTTATGTTTATGGATGCCGGCTATATTGCAGAAGAGGGTAGTCCGGAAGACATTTTCCAGTCTCCAAAGTGTGACCGTCTTAGACAGTTTTTAAGGGCTGTTCTGTAATCCCTGGGGTCCCTGAGCCTGTCGAAGGGTTCTATAAAATCTTTCTTCCCTTTTAGTAACTATTTCATTATCTTAAAAGTTATATTATTATATTGACAATAAAGTAAAATATTTGTATTATTGTATTACATAACTAATACAATAATACTGTGCTATTAATTGTACTGAAAAAAGGAGTGAAATCA
>JAFYDO010000076.1 GCA_017544745.1 Treponema sp.
CTATCAAAGCAGTAGAAATAATTGTAAGTGAACCACCCTCTTCTACATTACGTGCGGCACCAAAGAATCTCTTTGGCTTAAACAGTGCGTTGGAATCAACACCACCAGAAAGAACCTTACCAGAGGTCTGTACAGTCTGGTTATATGCACGTGCAAGACGAGTGATTGAGTCAAGAAGAATTACTACGTCACGCTTATGTTCTACAAGACGCTTTGCCTTTTCCAAAACCATCTCTGCAACCTGAACGTGGCGTGTAGCCTGTTCATCAAAGGTAGAAGAAATAACTTCTCCCTTGATTGCGCGTTCCATTTCGGTAACTTCCTCAGGACGTTCATCAATCAAAAGCACGATAAGGTAAACTTCCGGGTTATTGGTTGTAATGGCATTTGCAATTTTTTGCATCAAAATTGTTTTACCAGCTTTTGGAGGAGCAACAATCAAAAGACGCTGTCCCTTACCTATTGGCGCAAAAAGATCAACAATACGTGTACTAACTTCTGTGCTTACAGTTTCGAGCTTGAGCTTTTCGTCCGGATAAAGCGGTGTAAGGTTTTCAAATGGAACACGAGTCTGTGCAATGCGTGGCTCGTCAAAGTTTACGCTCTCAATGCGCAGCAATGCAAAAAAGCGCTCGCCTTCTTTTGGAGAACGTGTCTGTCCATAAACTGTGTCTCCGGTCTTTAAATTGAACAGACGAATCTGGCTTGGGCTTATGTAAATATCATCAGGACCCGGCAGATAGCTGTTCTGAGGACTGCGGAGGAAACCGTATCCGTCAGGCAGAATTTCAAGGGCACCCGAAGCAAAAATAATTCCGCCGTGTTCTGTATGTGCTTTAAGGATTACAAAAATCAAATCCTGCTTTTTCATTGGAGCTAAGTCGTCGGCAGTAAAACCATACTGCATAGCCATATCGCGGAGCTCGGGCATAGATTTGATTGTAAGGTCATTGATTAAAAGGCGTGGTTTGTTTGCGTTATCTTCTGAGGCTGCTGAACTTTCTGCAGCTGCAACTGCTTCTGAAACTTCTCCGCTTGGGGTTGGATAATTGCGTGGTGTATAAGGACGCTTGTTATTCTGTGGACCACGCTTGTTGTTATAATGCTGTTGTGGATTTTCTTCTGATTCTGTCTTAACTTTGACAACCCGTCTTTTCTTTACTGCAGTCTGTTCTTCTGAAGTTTCTTCTGCAGCTTCTTCTGAGCCTGTTTGGGCAACTGGAGCGGAATCTTCTAGTCCCAAAGATGACTGAACATTTTCTTCTGATTCTGGGATTCCAGCCGTTTCGTCGCTTTTACGTCTTCTTAATGTTGCCATTAAAAAATCTCCATTAATAATAAATTATATTTGATTTTTTCTAAAAAAATATTCTAAATAACTTATAAATATTGAATAACAATTATTTTACTACATCGGAATGAATGAGCATTGCCTGCTTAAACTCGGAAGAGGCAACAGAGAATAAATCTACATCAGGCTCCTGGTCAAGCATTGTTACCTGACCGTCAAAATTTACATTATTTGCTATTCTGATTCTTGCTGTAGTAATATCACTTTGAACCATGCTTCCCGAACAGATTTCTACGCGTTCCGAAGCATTCATGTTTCCCTTTACAGAACCGCATACAACAATTGATGAAGCCTGGATGCTTTCTACATCGCAGGTAGCGTTTTTGGCAATTTCCAAATCTCCGGTTGGAGCAATAATTTTGCCGGAAAACTTTCCTGTAATGACAAGTCTGTCTTTAAATTCCAAAGTTCCGTCAAACTCTGTCTCTGAGCCAAAAATTGTAATATTCTTTTTCTCTGATTCTGTGCGTTCTGCCATAAGGTTTTCTAAAACTATTTACGCTTTTGAATATACCTTATTATAACAATTATGGAACGAATTATCAACAAGATTATGAATAAAAAGAGCGGAGCAAGACCAAAAATGTCTCCAATTTGATTATAAACTGTAGCTTTCTGCGAAGGTTGAACTACAGGCACCTGAGCAATTGCATAAGTCTGGGTAAAAGGAAGCGCCATTACCATTACCTGCCCGTTCTGGTCCAAAAACGCTGTCTGCCCGGAAACTGAGCTTATTACTACAGGAATGCGGTTTTCTACAGCACGGAATTTTGCCATTGCAAGATGCTGGTTCTGGCATATAAGGCTTTTGGACCACGAATCACTTACAAGACAGAAAAGACTTCTTGCACCTTTTTTATAGGCCTGTCTGCAAAGATCCGGGAATGTATTTTCAAAACAGATTGGAGTATAAATATTAAGTCCGTTTGAATAAAATACTGTAAGCTCTTTTCCCTGGTCCAGAAAAAACTGTTCATACTCTAAAAGGCTTTTATAAATATGCGGAAAATATTTTTGATAAGGAAAGTATTCAGAAAACGGTACAAGATGATTTTTATAATTGATGTAAGGCTTTGGCGGAATTACATTTTTGCCCGGCTCAAAAAGCATGGCAGTGTTGTAAATCTTTCTGTTACTTCCGTCTGAATTAACTTCTATATGCTGGTTACCTAAAATAAAATCACATTCACTGTTATTAAGATAATTTAAAAGATAATTTACAAGTTTTTTTCTGTCCGAATTATCTGTCCTGTTATAGTTATATACAATTGAAGGAACAACTGCAGTTTCGGGCCAGAGCACAAGCTTTATATCCGGGTTAATTTCGAGCGCTTCTTCTGTAAGTCTTATTAAACGCTGGATGCTGTCGGTAAAGTTTTCCATTCCATTTTTATGCGGATCATCATTATGTTGGATTGCAGCAACGGTAACTGTTTCATAAGAGCTGTACTGTTCCTGCCATTTATTTTTGGAAGTCTTACCCCAGATAAGTACAAAAATCAAAACTGCAAACCAGATGCCTGCACAGACACAAGGCATTTTAAGGCTTGTTCGGGAAAGTTCAATTTCATTTTTGGAAACATAGTTTACATAAGTTGCGCCGTCGTAAAGCTCATTGTCGGCAATCATTTTTTTGCCAATTCTTTTTTTATCCTGCAGCTTTGACAAAAAAGCAAATACAATTGCAGAAGCAAAAATGATAAAACAGTTTATAAAAAATACACCGCCTAGCTCTGCGCTCTGAATGATAAGACTTGAATTAGATTGTGTATAAGCTGCAAGCCCATAATTTATACCCATAAAGCCTTTTGTTCTTAGATAATCAAAGCTGCACAAAAGCAAAAACTGAATAAACCATGCATCCTTAATAAAAAGCTTTTCTATTCCCTTTAGCGCAAGTGATAAAAGTGCAACTCCAAAAAATGCAACTGCAAGTGCAATGTAAAGGCATATAGGATTATAGGTATAAAGCCAGTAAGCATAAAAACCCACGCACAGAGAACCATAAAGTCCTCCAAAAAGCCAGCAGGTTTTTAAGGACGTTTTTTTAATTATAAACAGGAATGGAACATACATAATCCAGGCAAAAATGCCAAGACCGTTTTTAAAAACAATATTAGGATTTGGAAGTGCAAAAAGAATACTGCCTGCAAGAACAAGAGCAAAGCATTCAAATATATTTTTTATTTTTTTAATTTTAGATTCCATATTTTTTCTTTAAGTTCTTTACCCGCTCTGAATGCTGCAACATAGTGCGGTTCAACCTTAACTGTTTTTCCTGTTTTGGGATTTCGGGAATTTTCGCGTCCTTTTCTAAGTCTTAATTCAAAGGTACCAAAGGTTCTGAGCTCAATTGTATTACCTTTGCACAGTGCATTTTTTATTTCTCCAAGCAGGCTGTCTGTAATAAGTGATATTTCATTTTTGGGTATGTTTGTGCTCAGATATATTTCTTCGATTAAATCTGCCTTTGTAATTTTATTTCCCATAGTTAAATTATCGGCCTGGGCATGCTTTTTGCATACTGTTGATTTAAAACAAATATTCCCGGATACATGTCCGGGAATACTCAGTGCTAATCAATACTAATTTTGCGTTTTCAATTATTTTGCATTGAATGTAGCGTTAAAAAGATTCATCATTCTAGACTTTTTGCGTGAAACAGCATTTCTAGTCATTACACCCTTGCTGCGAGCGCTATCAAGAGCCTTCTGAAGTGTCTTGTATTTTTCTTCAGCAAGCTTCTGGTCCTTAGCCTGAACAGCAGCTACGAACTGCTTTGCATAAGTCTTGCATTCACTTTTAATAGCTTTATTATGAAGTCTGCGAACTTCGCTCTGAGCATATCTTTTTTCTGCAGATGATTGTTTGCCTGCCACTTGGTGACCCCCAATAATTATTAGTTAACTTCTCAAAAATATATCAAATTAGCGGATTTGTGTCAATTGTAATCTTGACATAAACCACATATTTATTTATTATTACAGAACGAATATTCGATTGGAGGCACAATATGGCTGGAGCTAGTAAAAACTCTCGTACTACTGTTGCAACACATAAGTTCATTTGTCCTGACTGCGGTGGCGAAATCATAATGAAGACTATTATGGATAATGGCAGACTTAAGAATCAGGCTGAATGCCAGAAATGTAAACGTGTTGAAAGACGTCCTAAGGACTTTAAATAATACACATTTTTGGAAAAAGCTTGTCGGGTAAAGCCCGGCAAGGACATTTGTAGTTCCCGCGCCAAACGCGGGAATATTTTTTTAACGTTCAGTTAATGGCTTTTGGCGCCATTCTTCAAGCTGCTTTTCTATAAGTGTTTTGGCTTCGTCTAAAAGTGCGTTACACTCTTCTTTACCCTTTGGACACGGATAAACCTTTAAAACCTTAAGCCTGTAACTTCCCTTATGAATATTTTTTAAAAGTCCTTTTAAGTCTGCAATACGCCATCCGCCGTCTATAGCACACAATACTACAGGCAAGCCGCTTGCTTCTGTTAAAGTCCTGAAGCCTGCCGTATAAAACTTTTGTACATTACCGTCGCGGGATCTTGTTCCTTCCGGAAAAAGCACAGGCACAAGATTCTGTTCCTTTGAGCGTACACCAAAATCAGAAATAAGCTTTACAGATTCAAGCGGTCGTACATTTCTTGGAATCAAACAATGCTGCTGAGATTTTAGCATTGGCGAAACAAGAGGAACACCTTTTCCAAG
>JAFYDO010000077.1 GCA_017544745.1 Treponema sp.
GACTTTGGAGCTATAGTATCATCAGCTGTAAACAGTGTTTTTTCAGGCCTGGGCTTTACTGTTTCAGACAACGAAGCAAAATCATATTATATAGTAGAATCTGTAATAAATTATAATGAGATTGTGCAGGATGAATTAATAGTATATTATCCATCTGTAAAAATAAATGTAAAATCACGGGATAAAACCCTGTATGTTTACGAAAATAAACTGGACAAGCTTCTGTCGTATAATGAATCAAAGGCCAAAAAGGCAGCCTGCGATTCAATTGCAGACCTTATAACACGGGAACTGCCGGCAGATTTTAAATCAACAATGGGATTGAGTGACTGATTATGAAAAAGACTTTTGTTTTAGGATTATTATTATTACTTACCACAGGACTCTTTGCAGCAGAAAAAAGAATTGCTGTATTTGAAACTGCACAGGAAGGCTTGACTGATGACGAAATCAACTGGATTCCATCTTCTGTACGCCGCCGCCTGGAAGCAAATATTAATGATTACACAATGTATCAGCTTGTAGATGTTCATAATCAGGATGCAATAAAAGAAGTTCAGAAAAATGCAGAAAAATATGCCTATGATCAGGCTACCAGTATTGAACTTGGAAAGCTGGTTTCTGCAGAGCTTGGAGTTTTTACAACAATCACAAAAGCTGGTGGACGATATATTCTTTCTGCTAATGTAACTAATCTTACAACAGGAATAAGACTTTCTACTATAACAGCAGATAGTGTAGAAGAGCCGGTAATTCTTTTTGATGGGGCGGGCTGTTCTGTAAACAAGGTTTTTGTAAAGCTTTGCGAAGACCTTGGAATTAAGCTTTCGTCGGTGGACATGTATGTTCTTTTAAAAGGAACAAACGAGGATGATGACACCCAGCTTAAGATGACTCAGGAAGAAATCTCAAAATATGAGCAGAAGCAGAAGGAAATTGAAAAGCAGATTAAGGAAGTTTCGCTCAGTACAGATTTAGATACCGAAACCCGCAAAGCTAAGCTCGAAGCCGAAAAGGCACTTGCCGAACAGCAGAAGCAGATTGCAGAAGAAAGGCTTGAACGCTTAAGACTTCAGCAGCAGAGGCTTTACGAAGACCAGCAGCAGCAGAAAACCCGTACCGCAGAACAACGTCAGAAAATTGAAGAAGCAGCCGCAAAAGCACAGCAGCAGGCCGCACTTGTACGTAAACAGAAAATTGATAATCTTACTGTAGATAATCAGATTGCGGTTCTGGAAGCAAAAAAACAGGCACTTTTGGATATTCATAATTCGGTTCTTGCTCAGGAAAATCTTATAAAGCAAAATGCAAATGCAGATTACAAGGCACGCTGCGAAGCAATTGATGCAGAAACTTTGCGTAACGGAGAAACCGATTCAAACGGAAAAATGCTTCCTGCTGTAAAACAGATGCGCGATGAACGAAAGCAGCAGATTAAACGCGAAATAGAAGCAAAGGCTCTGGAAGATTTGCAGAAGATTCAGGGCAAAACAAGTGCTCAGGAAGCAGCTCTTTATAATGATATTCAGAATGATATTAAAAAGCTTAGCCAGAAAAGAACAGTTTCTTCTTTAGAAGACAGCAGAATCCTGGATATAGGAAACTATGCGGGAGACCTTTTTGAATGGGATACAACTGTAAGCCTTTATATAAATGATGTAAAAATCTTTGGTCAAAAGGCTAACATAGGATATAAGAATGTTTCGGGAAAAGCGCCTGTAATTCCAACTGCGGGCAGCTCGGACAAATGGAATGATTATCTTGATACAGTAGACTTGTATGATTACATGTTCCGCCGTAACGTTCCAGCTATTACCCTCGAAATTGATTATTCGATTGAGGCAATGTCTGAATATTATCCATCAATGTATAAGATGACACTTTACGAATTCCGTTTTAAGGATACAGTTTCGGGAAAGGTTGTTCAGACAATTCAGCCGGCCAAGGCTTCTTATAAATTCTCTGTTTCACCTTCTGTAGATATTTCATATTACAAGGCAGGTACAGCAGCTTCCAGCAGTAATTCAGATTCAGGCTCGGGCAACAAGAATGTTAAGAGTGAATCAATTAAAACCGGTAAGGATGCCAAGAAAAAATCTAAAAGCAAAGTAAAAAAGATTTACGACCAGAAGGACGGGGGAGGTGCCCGCTGCAATCTTGGTGTAAACTTTGGTATTTATTTTGATGACAGCTACAATACCGATACCAAGTTTTTGGATGGACGCGGTGGTTTTATGGAAGGTTATATGTCCATCCCTTTTACAACTTCTTTCTTTTGTCAGGTAGATTTTGGCTGGAGTTCACTTCCTAAACGTTTTGATAAATACTACTGTTATTCAGGCGAAGCTTCCTACTGCCTTTTTGATCTTGGCTTAAACTGGAGACCACGTGTTGGCGGAGAAGCTCCTGATTTTTATGCACTTGCTGGAATTGGTTTTGCGTTTGGCGATTCTTTGATTGGAGCAAGCAGCCGTCAGGATGAATCACTTCTTGTATGGAAAGCAGGAGCCGGTGTAGATTTACCTGTTTCGGAATTCTTTTGTATTACTGTAGAGGGCGGTTATACTCAGTTTGCACCTCTTGATTCTACACCTTATGTAAAGGTTGGTGCTGCATTTACCTTGCCAAATCTTGTTTTCTTCTAGTACAATATAGAAGATATGACAATTTGCACCTGGAAAGATTTAGACGCAATATCTCAAAGCAAGGCTTTTGACATGGGAACTTCGGTTACTGTCGGAAGCTTTGACGGCTTTCATCTTGGACACAGATTTCTTTTAGAGGCTATGCTCGAGGAATCTAAGAAAAACGGATATTTACCTGTTGGAATTACTTTTTCGCGACCGCTCCCGGCAATAAAACATTCACAGGATTATACAGGAGACATTTCAACTTTACCACAGCGCCTGAGGATTTTTGAAGAGCTTGGAATTGAATATGCCTTTGTCGTAGATTTTGACGAAGGCTTTGCAAGTCTTAAGGGTTCAGAGTTCCTAAGTCTTTTGAAAGAAAAACTGAACATGAAACTCATCGCCGAAGGAATTGATTTTAGGTGCGGTTATAAGGGTGCAACAGATACACAGGCAATAAAGTATTGGGCTACGCAAAACAATGTCCAGTATTGCTTTGTAGATCCTGTTTATTATACAGAGGCAGACGGTTCGCAGGAGAGGGTAAGCTCTTCTTATATACGCAAGATGATTCAAAAGGGCTTTTTTAATCTTGTAACACAACTTTTGAACCGCCCTTATGAGCTGGATATTGCTTCTATTAAAGATACAGGCAGCTGTATTCAGGTGTTGCCGCCAGATGGTGTTTACCACCCGCAGACTGATTTACCGCAGATTGTTACGCTTGAAATAAAGGATGCAAAGTTAGTACAGGTCCCTGATTGTTTATATGCAAGGTTCATATAAATGAAA
>JAFYDO010000078.1 GCA_017544745.1 Treponema sp.
AGTTAAGGTTTCGCTTGTAAGTTCATTTACATCAAGAAGAATTTCGAGCTTTATATTATTTGCAGTGGCAATTGAACTAAGGCTGTCACCTTTTTTTACTGAATAAACAATTCCGTCAATTGAAGGAATCTTAAGCTTTTGTCCCGCTGCAAGAGTGCGGACATTGCCAATATCATTTACAGAAATAAGTGTAGAAATATTTTTGAGTCCAAACTTAATTGCAATTCCGCTGATTGTATCTCCGCTTTTTACAGTATAGTTTTGATATTCAACCGGTTGCGAAAGTGCACTCAGACTTACAGCAGCGCTTTCTCCAAGGATGATTCCGTTTTCGTCAACCTGTTCGGTAGTTTCGAGCGCAAAGGCAGCCATGAGTTTATCAAGACTTGCTATATCAAAGGCTTCTTCATCATTTATTGAAATTGCTTTTGTATGAGAAAGAAAATAGTTTGCGGTAAAGATTGCGCCAGCTGCAACACCAGCACAGCCAACAACAATAAAAATGGAAATAACAATTGCTTTGATATTTTTTACAAACCAGTCTCCGGAGGCGGTTAATCCCTGTCCAATTGCTGCAAAAACATCTTTAACGGTAAGACGGCTCTGTACCCTTCCAGCCTTAAAAATATGCTTTTCTGAGGGGTAAGTATATGCGTAAGCAACAGATTTATAGCTTTTTTGCCTTATTGGAAAGGTAATTCTGCTCTTTTTTTTCGATTGTTGTACAAAACTGATTATTTCCATACTTGTCTATCGGTTAAAATAAGAGTATAGTTTAAATGTATTTAATTGGGTGGGGGCCAAATTGAATTCCTTTTTCAAAACACGAAGACTCATAATTTTTTTCTCATTTGCCGGTCTTTTGGTTATAGCAATTCTGGTTGCATACCTAAAGCTTGCTTTGCAGCCTCTTGCGCCAAAGGCACAGAACACTCCGGAAATTGAACGGGGTTCTATTGTAGACCGTTCGGGATTTCCTCTTGCGGTGCAGACCAATTTTTACAGAATTGGTGTAAGCGGCAGGGATATTAAAAATCCTCAGCTGTTCAGTAAAAACATGGCGTCGGTGCTTGGGCTTTCGGAAGAAGAGCTTTTTGACAAAATCGAAAACCGCAGCGACTATGTTATATTGATGAAAAAAGCCACACAGGCAGAATATGAGGATATAAGTACAAGATCAAAGGAATGCGGATATTCGTATGTAAACTACGAAAAGCTTCCGGGCCGTGTTTATCCTAACGGTGCACTTGCTTCCCAGCTCATAGGTTATATGGGAAACGAAGGTGTTGGTCTTGCAGGAATAGAGTTTTCACAGCAGAGCATTCTTAGCCCCGAAATTGATAAAACCCTTGATACACCCGAGCAGGGAAAAAACATCTATCTTACAATTGATGCAAACCTTCAATATAAACTGGAGCAGATTGCATACAAAACAATGGAAAACACCCAGGCCGAAAGCATGATGCTTCTTGCTGCCGATTCCAGAACAGGCGAGATTCTTACCTATATAAGTCTTCCGTCTGCAAATCTTAATGAATACGGCAATGCCCCTAGCGCAGAAAAACAGAACAAGCCTTCTAACGATGCCTACGAACCTGGTTCGGTATTCAAAATCTTTACTCTTGGCATTGTCTATGATGAAGGCGGAATAAATCCAAACGACAGCTTCCTTTGTGATGGTGTTTATGAACACAAGATTTCTGGCGGAGAAACAATCAGAATTAAATGTCTGGAAAACCACGGCTGGCTTACCCCACGCGAAGGCTTAAAATATTCGTGCAATGATGTTCTGGGCCAGATAAGTGACAGAATTAAAGAAGATGTGTTTATAGGAAGAATAAGACAGCTTGGCTTTGGACAGAAAACAGGAATTGAACTGGCTGGTGAAACAAGCGGCGTTGTAAAAGATACAGACAGCAAAACCTGGTCTGCACGTTCCAAGCCTACAATTGCCATTGGTCAGGAAATAAGTGTAAGTGCGCTGCAGATGGTTCAGGCCGCAACTGCAATTGCTAACGGTGGTGTTCCGGTAAAGCTTACAGTCATTCATAAAATTACAGACAAGGAAGGCAGCGTTCTTTATGAACATCAGCCGGAATATAAGGACAGGGTTTTTAAGAAAACAACTGCAGATTATGTTCTTAGTTGTATGGAAACAACAGCCACAACAGGTACAGGTGCGCGCGCAAATATCGGCGACGTTGCAATTGGTGTTAAAACCGGTACCGCACAGATGGCAGATAAGGTAAACGGCGGCTACAGCGATACAGACTTCCTTTCAAGCTGTCTTGCAGTATTCCCTGTTGATGACCCGGAAATTGTTCTTTACATTGTAGTAGAAAAAGCAAAGGGAGAAACCTATGGTGGACGAATTGTTGCTCCAGTAATTGCAGAAGCAGCAGATACAATAATTGATTACATGGGTATGAGCCGCGGAAAAGCTTCTTCTGTAGAACATAACGGTGTAATTACAATTCCAAAAGCAAAGGATGTAACCATGGGGCAGACAGTTCCTGATTTTTCGGGTTACTCCAAAAAGGATCTGCTCCCGCTTGTAGAACAGGCAAAAGGTATGCTCATTATAAACGGAAGCGGATGGGTAACGAGTCAGACACCAGAGCCGGGCACACCATTAACGGAGAACACAGTAATTGAACTCTATCTGGAATAAAAACATTCAATTATTCAAATCCAGATTCCCTGCCCTAGCCGATTTATATCATGATATAATAGAAGAAATATCTGTTCACGGAGATGAAAAAGGCATTTTTTCGTTCTGGACAATTTTGTCTGCAAAAAACGGAAGTCTTACCGCACAGATTGACCACATGCTTTTGCACAGTTCGTATAATCCTGAACGTGAAGCGCAGTCTGCAGCCGCTCAGCTTACTGCCAAACAAAAAGAAACCGTAATCTTTATGGGTGCAGGCCTTGGCTGGCAGTTTTGCGCAATGGCCAGGCTCATGATAAAGTCTGTTGTACCCTGCCCTGTAAAAAAGCTTGTACTTGTAGAACCAGATCCAATTCATTTTTTTGGAGCCCTTTATTACATAGACTGGAGCGATGTCTTTGCAGTAGAACAGCTGGTTATAGCAATAGGCTGCCCCGAAAATTCCCTTATGGGACTTTTGGAAGGAAACAGCATTAATACCGGCAGCACCGGAGTTTCTGCAGCTTATGTTTATGTTGTTCCGTCTTTTATACAGCATGCACGTCCCTATTTTGATTCTGTAATTACGCTTATAGAACGCAACCGCAGCAAAAATGATATAAATGCTGCAACCTATAAAAAGTTTGAAAAGCTCTGGATTCGTAATTCCATGAAAAACCTGGGGCATATTGGGGAATGCGGAACTATTAATGGATTAGTGAAAGCGGCCGCCCCGTGCGACTTTATTCTGGTTGCAGCCGGCCCAACGCTGGAAACACTTTTACCAAAAATTAAAGAATGGGCAGCGCACACAGTTATTGTCTGTGTAGAAACCGCCCTTCATGCCCTTCTAAAAATTGGAGTACAGCCGGATTTTATAGTAATAACCGACCCTCAATATTATGCCTACCGCCATATTGCAGGTCTTGCAGCCCCGGAAAGCATTCTTGTATGTCCGCTTAGCGTTCACCCTGCAGTATTCCGCTTTAAGTGCCGCCAGATTGTATTATGCTCCGAGATGTTTCCTGTAAGCTCATATTTTGAATCTAAGCTTGGTGAATTTGGTGACCTTGGTGCCGGCGGTTCAGTTGCAAGCAGTGCCTGGAACCTTTGCAGGCTTTTAGGTGCAAAAAACATCTATCTTGCAGGACTGGATCTGTCCTACCCGCAGGGCCAGACACATATAAAAGGCAGCAGCGCAGAACAGACTTTTTTGGCAGGTTCAAGCCGCCTTGCTACCATGCAGCATAAAAACAGCGCCTACCGTTTTGGCTCAAACCCAGAATATGCAACCAACTACGACGGCGAGCCAGTTCTTACCGACGCCCGCATGAAAATGTTTGCCTGGTGGTTCGAAAGCCGCTTTGCTGCCTGCCCGGAAGTAAAAACCTGGACCTTAAGCAGTAAGAGTATGAAGATTCCGGGAGTACAGGTGGCAGAGGATGTTGGTAAAGGGGCCCTTCGAGAGCCTCAGGGACCCCACTCGGTATCTGCGGTCCCTGAGCCTGTCGAAAGGGGCGAAGATATAACTTCCTCCTTCTATACCGCCCTGCGCGACCTTTCAACACTCATAAACCAGGCAGTAGAAAAATGCATAATCGCAGGCCCGTCATTAGAAACAGATCTGGCTCAAATAGAAGAACGCATTGCCGCTTCCCCTCTTGCAGAAATTATAAGACTCGCACGCCCTGCAACAGGCGACAGACTACAGCAATACCAGTCACTTCAAAGAACAATGACACTTTATACTTCCAATATTTCATGCTAAAATACCTCTATGGCTAAAAACGACAACAAAAAAACTATCTATATATT
Organism: Treponema sp.; assembly: GCA_017544745.1. The sequence continues at coordinate 4,466 of JAFYDO010000078.1, forward strand.
GGACAGCTACGGACTTATTTTCCGCTGCTATTTTGCATTTATAAGCAGACCGCTTACTAACTCTAAAGGAGAAAACGTAAGTGCGTTGTTCGGATTCTTCCGTAACCTTCACTGGATTTTTCAGCACTACAAACCGGACTACATCTTTGCGGCAATGGATTCCAAGACAAAGACCTTCCGCCACGAAATGTATCCCGAATATAAAGCAACCCGTAACAAAACCCCCGATGACCTTCATGCCCAGATTCCGTGGATTTGCGAGATTCTTGAGGCGCTTGGAGTTCCCGTCCTTCAATGTGACGGCTACGAAGCAGACGATGTAATTGCAACAGTTGCAAAAAAGTGTACCGAACAGGGCTGGGAATGCCGCATTCTTTCGGGCGACAAAGACCTTATGCAACTGGTAAATGATACAACCTTAATCCTTAAACCTGAGTCTGGCGCTCAAACCTGGAAGCTCACAGATGCGACCGGTGTACAGGCCGAATGGGGCGTTCCTCCTTCAAAGCTGCTCGACCTTTTGAGCCTTTATGGAGATACCGCAGATAATGTTCCGGGCGTTCACGGAGTTGGCGTGAAAACAGCTTCAAAACTCCTTACCGATTACAATGACCTTGACGGAATCTATGCCCACATTGCAGAAATAAAAGGTGCCATGCAGCAAAAGCTCGCCGACGGAAAAGAAGATGCCTACTTTAGCCAAAAGCTCATCCGTCTTTTTGATACAGTCCCTTGCCCGGAAATTGACGCTGCCCTTAATGCCAACCCGTTTACCTTTAATTACAAAGCCGCTGCCGACAAGCTTATGGCGTATGGGGCACCGGCTGTGGCTAAGAGTTATGCAGAACT
>JAFYDO010000008.1 GCA_017544745.1 Treponema sp.
GGGCCCCTTGCCGCCGAGAACCCGATTCCGCGGCAGCTTGACCCAGGGGTATTATAGAAACATTTCATTGTGCTTGCTTCCTTTCGGAATCTTTGTTATAATTCGTAGTAGGGATAATTACAATTATTTACAGGATGGAATGGCTGTCATCCCGAAGGACGCCATTTCCGTTGCCGGCTTGTCCGCAGTTCGGCTGCTCCTGCTTGAGGTAAGCCCGCAGGCTGTCAGCAGGCAGGTCAGTACCAGAATCAAACAGACCAGTCTGATTGTTTTCTTCATTGTTCGCTCCTTTCTCTCCGGTGCACTCTCCGGGGCAGGTGTTTCATTCGTTCCGATCCTGACGGACCGCGTTACGGCGCTCCGCCTTTTCTTTCATGTTTTTCAGGTAAACCCGCAGGGCAGGGACCAAGGTTTCTGTTATGATTTCGTGCTGGTGATCTGTGTAGCCTTTGGCTTCCGCCTGGGCTTCACCGCTTGCCTTTCCCGCCCGAGCCTTCTGTGTGAGCCGCATCCGGTATTCCACCGCATAAACCGCGCTGTCCCTGTCCTCATACTGCCGGATCAGTGTCTCCAGCGCTTCAATTTCGAAATCCTTTGGATTCTCAGGGTCTTCCGGAGTATTCACACCATAGGACACGCTCCGCAAAAACCGGGCGACCTCCTCCTGTACCTGCGCTTGTTCCGGCGACACGGATTTCATCCTGACCAGCCTGTTGATACTGATCTGTGTCTGGGCCTGCATTTCTGCGTATTCCGCCTCTGCAGCGATTTTGACAGCATCTCTGAAGGTCTGATACAGCGCATTTCCAAACGCTTCCAGAAGCGCTTCTTTACTTTCCCGTGTTTCCAATATCCAGAGCAGGGCGGCAAGGGGCATCCCATGCCGTTGCTTCAGTGCCCGCAACCGGGCCTGGACCACGGAGTCCGACGGATCACAGCCGCTCTCAAACAGCTCCAGGACACCATCCAGATCTTCAAAGAATTCATCATCCGAATCGTTCTCACCTTCTTCCTCTTCTGCTTTTGCATCCTTCACCGCAGCAAGAATTGCCTTGCTCCATATAGGGAATGCAAATTTCGCGGCTTCATCATAGGTGAAATGATTCACGCCTGGGACGACCTCATAGGCAACGGCCAAATCCAGACCGGATCGCTGCATGGCCTTGGCCTGAAGCAGCAGCGTCTCGATTTTCCGTTTCTTTTCCTCCAGTAAACGGATCTGCTTCGCAAGCTCAACCTCGGGCTGATACGCTGGATCGGTGAAAACCTTCTTCATTTGCGGAATCGTGTAGCCCAATTCCTTATAAAACCGGATCTGCCACAGCCGAACAATTTCCTTGTCGCTGTAAAGCCGGTACTGATATTTATTTCTGAAGCTGGGTTTGTCCAGCAGTCCGGCTTTTTCGTAGTCGTTAATGCGCTGTGGGATAATCCCCGTAATCTTTGCAACTTCTGTTATCGTCTTCATTTTGACTTCACCTCAAGCTCTTAATCACATTTTTCCTTAATCAGATATAAAGTAAGACAGAACAAGTTGTTCTGTCAAGGATTATTTGGATGAGATTTCTTTTTTCTGAAAAATAAAATGGATTCTTTACAACGCTTTACAGATTGTATATAATTAAACCATCGAATATGATCTGAGTAGTATCTTTTTTACATTCTATTTTCTATTCGACACAACAACAGAAACATTGAGACGGAGAGAAAGAAAATGAAGTTTGTGGACTTAGTTGGATTTATTCGTACAGACTTATCGGATACCCTTTTTCTCGAAATACGGAGCCTTCTTTATGATCAGTGCGTTCCTTTCTATCTTGTAAATGAGAAGGATGTTACTCCAGATTTGTTAACAGAAAAAATATGTGATTATTTTGAAAAGGTAAAATTCAACACCGGCAGATCTTTGGATGAAATGATAGTGGAATACTCCTCAACTTTAGATGAGATTATGTCTGACCGGATAATGAAATACGAAAACAATGCAGAAAAAGGGAAGACCAAATCAAGCAGTAGGGCTTGGAAATATTATGAAAAAGCACGTGAATTAAGAAAAGGTTGCAATGAGAAGCAAGCCCTAATTGATTATTCACGAATAATGATGTGCCTATATATTGCCCTGCAAAGAAATGAAGGAAAACCGATCTATAATTTTGACTTCTCAGTATCTGCATTAGATATGACAATTCTCTTGTCTGCCCTCAGGAAGGAAAAACACAAACTCGCAGAAGCCACAACAGAAGCAGGAAAGCGTCTTAAGACTGGAATCAAAAATTTTCTTTCTACGGATGATACAAAAATAATTAAAAATGACACACGGATTTTCGAGGCTGTGACTAGGAGAAAACGATTTCCAAGCGGACAGCCCTATGAGAAAAACTCCTGTACTTTAGTTATTTTCATTATAATGTATTATATGCTTAAGGCTGAAGCAAATGGCGGTGAAAATGATGCCTGACATGTTACATATTGAACCAGTTGAGGAATTGAAGCCACTCCTAAATGATAGGGGTTTCATGGAAATTATTGTGCGCGACAGAAATAAGCGATACCGCACTTTTGCCAAAGTGGCAATGGACAAAGTGAAAAAGGCTGAAGCACAGAAAGGTTTGAATAAAGCAATTTCGCTCCTAAAAAATAATGCCAATGTTGGGGAAAAACTGATATCTGAGATCGACTCAATTGCAAAATTAAGCTCACTTAATCTTATGATGAGTGGAATTAACCTTTGTTCTAGCTATGTGGGTTTTGCGATGATGAGCAAAAAACTTAACGGTATTGGCGAACAGCTCAAAGCTATTGAATCGATGCTCAAGAAAAATGAAACCATTAAAACCAACTATGATTTTGATATTATACGACAGAGCCACTTAGAAATGCTAGATTGCATAAAGAGGCAAAGCGAGTACCCACTAGAAAAAATGCATGACCTTCTCAAAAATGAATTTGCCATGCTAAAACGTTTGCAGAGTATGTTCGGCGCATCAATAACTAGCGACCCAGAAGCATTGCTAGTGTGTCTGCTTTTACTAGCATCCATGTTCTCGGTTACTTTGAAATATTATGACGAAGCATACTACTTCACGTATAGGGACACAATAAATAATAGTGACGAAAAATGGCATTTGCAGCATGATGAATGGTTGTCAATTTTTGACGCATTATCGTCCAGAGAATTTATCGAGAAAATCCAGGATTATGGTTTTTTTGAAATTGGGCTTAATACCACTGAAAATACGGCTTTTTACATCGGTTATTTTGATCAAGTTCAAACGCTAAAACAAGAAATCGTCGATAATCAGACAATTATTGTGAAAACTGACGATCATGAAGGACTAAAAGAGTTTGCTGCATACAATTCGAAGGTTGTTAGAAACAAGTTGGAAAATGCGTTACAAGAAGCTGGAGAAGATGTGGCACAGTATGACGAAGCTATTCGGATTGCTGTCTCATAACGAAGGGTAGATACAATGATTATTGGGGTTAAGATTGCTTTGGACAATGCGATTGCAACATGTCAGAAGTACACTTCAAAAAAGGTAAAAAGTGCTGAAGCGTTGATTGTAAACGATATCTATTCGTTTATATTTAGAACTTCGACCTGTAAGCACGTAGAAAGATTTAACTACTTCTGTAAGTTGTATCTTAGGGGAAAATACAATGCTACCCAGTTTCAATACACACCTTCTGGTGATCTGCCCGATTCGTTGATAGCGTGTCTATCAGTCTCCAGCAATTCACAGCTAACAAACCAGATTTCAGATGCAAAGACGGTTCTGTCCTTCTTCAATGAACTCGGAAATTATTATTTGTCGGATAGGTTGGCCCAGCGGGACACCAACAAACCTGCTATGATAGAATTACTCGCACAGATGCGCGTTCTTGTAGGTGGAATTGAAGAGAAATCCGGACAAAGCGAAAGTCAAAGTGTAAAACAAGCAGAGACTTACAGAATAAATGCAGAATCGCAGTCTCTACATAAAGATTTGGGAGAAATAGTCCCACAGGAAGAAACAATTCCACCCGGTGAGTCTCTAGAAGAACTACTGGACAAGCTGAATTCACTTATTGGACTTGCCGAAGTGAAAAAGGAAGTTCAAACGATTACCAACCTTATTAAGCTTCAAAGAAGGCGCGAGGAACTCGGTATAAAGCAGGCCCCTCTATCCCTACACTTGGTTTTTACCGGGAACCCTGGAACAGGAAAAACCACTGTTGCAAGAATTCTGTCAAAAATATATAACAGATTGGGAGTCCTATCAAAAGGTCAACTGGTAGAAGTTGATCGTAGTGGTCTGGTAGCAGGATATGTTGGACAAACTGAAGCGAAGACCCAAGAAGCAATCTCACATGCGTTAGGTGGGATTCTTTTTATCGATGAAGCATATGCGCTTACTGAAGGTAAGGAGGGAAATGATTTCGGACAGGATGCCGTTAACACTTTGCTAAAAGCTATGGAAGACCATAGAGATGATTTTATCGTAATTGTTGCAGGATATCCTGATCTCATGAAGCGGTTTGTGGCTTCAAACCCGGGGTTGCGTTCGCGCTTTAATCGCTATATTCATTTTGAGGATTACACTCCTGATGAACTTTACAAGATCTTCCTTTTGCTATGCAAAGAGCAGAGCTTAATCCTTGATTCTGGCTGTGATAGAATATTGAAGGAATATTTTGCTCAACTGTATAACGATAGGACAGAAGATTTTGCAAATGGTAGGGATGTCCGCAACTACTTTGAAAATGTCGTTACTGCAATGGGCAACCGGCTTGGACCAATTGTTGAAAGTGCATCAAAGAATGATCTCCTGACGATTAAAACAGAAGACCTAGTTAACGCAAAGAATTCTTCCCAAAGGATGTAGAAGATAACATAGAAGAACAATCTTAAAGGAAGGCAAGAAGATGAGGGGGCCACGATTGCTATGAAAGTATTTATCTCTTATCAGCAGAGCGAACGGGGGTTGGCTGCTGACCTTGCTGGGGTTCTGCGCAAGGACGGCTATGACGTATTCTTTGCTTTTGATGATATACAGAAGGGAGCAAATTGGGAAGACGTCATTGCTAGTGAAACATCTGGTGCAGACGCTTATATTATTATAGTTGGTGATCGTCAGAATACGTGGCAATCTATAGAATCAAGACAAATTGTTTTAACGAACGCATATTCGAAAAAGCCAAAGATGATTTTGCCAATCATTATTGGTACTGGAACAGAAATACCAGATATTCTGCGACCTTTTCAAGCAATAATCGTTCCAGATGTAAAACGGTTTACTGAAATTAAACAACAGGTTGTATTTGCACTAAAGGCTTATTCTGCAATGATCGAAAAAGAAGCCAAGGCAGAAAAGGATGCGCAGGAATTACTACAAAAGGGAATAAAAGACCATATAAATGGCGTTCTCAATAGATTGAAGTCGATCGAGTGGAGGAATAAGATCTACGCCAGCATCTTGTATGCGCTCTCTGCAATTGTATTGTTAGCTGCGATTGCAATTGCAATCACGTTTTTGTGGCGAACTGAAATAAGAGATGTTAGTGTTGAAAAAATAGCAATTGTTGGTGGTGCCTATTTGATTATTTCTGGGCTGGTAATTTCTTTCTCAAAGTTCCTTTTTACATTAGCTAAATCATTTATGGTTGAGGCAATTAGATGCTCAGACAGAATTCACGCAATCTCATTCGGCAAGTTTTATATAGAAGCCTTTGATGAGAAGGTTACCAGGGAGGAAGTAATTAAAATATTCAACACTTGGAATATCGATAATGGTGCAACCGTTTTTAGAAACCAATCTGGTGATGACTATGACCCCAAGCTAAATGAATTATTTGGTTTGCTTAAGAAATCGGATTAATAGTTTGGGAAAAATAAAACTTCAATAATGTGGACGAAGTCCGCAAGTGATATTGTCTGGAAGCCATCAAAACGTGCAAAAAGCGATGGTAAACAAGTGGCATCTTTTTTGCACTACCCTTCCAGAAGGGTAGAGCAAAAAAGATGCCACCCCAAAAAACCCAGGAAATTCCTGGGTTTTTTGCATGTCTGGGGGACCAAAAAGTACAATGTTCGGGCCCAGGTGAAATCGCCACTGCGGGACAGGTAGAAAAAGCCAATTTCGGCTCAAGAGAAAAAGCCACTACCCGAATCCTTTCAAATCCTCTATACTGAATAGCGACCAAACAACCCAGTAGAAAGGACTGAC